>JBECUL010000001.1:0-103451 GCA_040225955.1 Candidatus Asgardarchaeum abyssi
TAGAGGGTCATGATTTTGGGGATTGATGAATGCGAAAACATCTTAAATCAGAAATTCCTTAATTTTTACATGTGCTCCTTCTAACCTTATCGATCACTCGAAGTTATTAACTTATAGGTACATCAGCTATCTCAAAATAGCAACAATAAATGTATCCTTAAATATAAACGAGCTTGAAGTTATTAAATTTGACGATTCGTTAACTAACGAGAGGACTGTGGCAAATCATATACTTAAAATGAAGAAAATTTCAATAGAAAAAGAGAAATAACAAATTGCATAATTACTCTTGATGACATATGACAAAATTAGAATTATTCGGACTCGTCTTACCTGAGATAAAGAAAGGGGACGATCTTGCTAGTCTTATAGTTCATGAAGCAGAAAGGCAGTGTGGTGGCGTTCAAGAGAATGACATAATAATAGTAACATCAAAAATTATTTCGAAAGCCAAGGGTTATATTATTCCCATGCCTAAGAAGTTCTCCAGAGACGCTATTTTTCTATCAAAGATAACTAAGAAACCTCTATGGGAATGTGAATTAATTCTTAAATTATCAAGGAGAATAGTAGCTGCAATTCCAACTACCGAGATAATTCTAAGATTTAATTTACACAAAATACTATCCAAAAATCCTGAAAGGGCAAAGAAGGTTCTAATGGAGGATCCCGTAATTTTAGTTGTGGAAAATGCGCGGGGTTCTCTTTGCAGTGATGCCGAACTCGATTTATCAAATGTTCCTAAGGGCTTCGTATATCTTCCACCACCAGATCCGGATCTGGAGGCAAGAGAGTTAAGGGAAAAAATAGAAAATATAACTAGTAAACATGTTGCAGTTATCGTTACGGATACCGAAGTATCACCATTTAAAATTGGATCTGTTGACATTGCAGTTGGGTCTTCAGGAATAGTTCCAATCTCAAGAAAGTTTGCATCCCCCGATATGTATGGTCATTTAAAATATGGTGGTGTTGATGTTATTGTCGATGAATTGGCTTCAGCAGCAGCTCTCTTAATGGGTCAGACAGCTGAAGGGATTCCAGTCGTAATAGTAAGAGGCTTAACGTTTGAAAAAGCCGAAAAAATGTGCATAAAAAATATTTTGCTCTCGAGGAAAATTCTACATTATGGCATAGTAAGAACATTAGTGAGTACATTTTGGTTTAAGCTACATATGTTAGTCTATAAGATTTTTAGATTAAAGTGATTTTTCTTGTTTATTTCTTTGTATTGATCAAAAAGTAAATAACTCAAATGAACCTATATATATGTATGTCTTTTACATTTGCAGTCACTGGCTAATAAATAGGTGAGGGTAGGGCATGGGAAAGCGCAATATTATTATATTTTTCCAAATAACCTTATTATACCTACTACAAAATATGTGTAGCTACCTTATTATTCCTAATTATAACTTGATAAAACAAGAGTTTTATGTATCAGATACCCTATTAGGGATGATGTCTGGCTTGTATCTTTTTTTCAACGGGATAGCCGCAATCTTTTGGTCCTATCTCTCTGATGTAAGCCTTCTTAAAAGGAAAATCTTCTTATCCTTAAGTATGTTTGCAAGCGGCATATTCTCTATCTTGGCATATATGTCGCCTGATTTTATAAATCTCCTTATATGGAGGGCTCTTACGGGCATATCTCTAGGTTCCGTGCTACCTCTAGGATTTAGTATACTTTCTGATGCCTTTAGAAGAGAGCGTCGCACTCAAATTTTCATGATATGGTATGTTCTCAGTGGTTTTGGTCTCGGAATAGGCTTTGGAATGGCAGTCATTTTGGGTAATTACTTTAATTGGCGTTTGCCCTTGTTATATGGTGGATTAACTATAATACTTCTAGGTGGTTTTGTTTCTCTAGTCTTATTAGAACCAGCCAGAGCAAGCTCTGAAGATGAGCTAAAGGATTTGTTATCTTCAGGAATTGAGTACAAATATCGTTTCTCTCCAGGAGACTTAGCAATTCTTATAAGTAATAGAAGTAACTTTTTCGCTGCACTCCAAGGAATACTAGGAACAATTCCTAATGGTATAATTTTCACATGGTCTCTTCAATATTTGGTCAGAGATGTTGGTGCCAGTGAATTGGTTGCTTCGATCTTTTTGGGCTTTATGAGTGTTGGAGCACTTGGTGGCTTGATAATATCATATATAGCTGATAAACTTTACCAGATTCATGTAGCCATGAGACCAATAATCGCTGGTTTCTGCTCAATAATAGAATCAATATTATTCATACTTTTCTTCTCTCTCCCTCTAAAAATAAATGTATATACAAAGGATATAGCTGAGGCTCTGCAAGAAGTATTCAAAATAATAACCAGTGACTTTACTTTTATAGTTGCATTCTTCCTTTTCTTCATGGCTATGTTCTTTAATAGTTCTGTAGGTCCCATTAGGAACAGCGTGATTTCAGATGTAAACCTACCAGAGCATAGAGCAACAGTGCTTGCTGGAGTTACTATATTAGAGCTTTTCTCAAAGGCTATTGGAATAGCAGTTGTTGGTTTCTTAGCTGACTTTCTTGGTAGCCTACGTTTTTCTATAATCATAGCAATGGTCTTCTGGATATTCTCTGGCATTGCTTGGTTCTATCTGGCATGGTATTATGAATACGATATAAACTTCATCAGAGGAGTTCTTACTAGTCGTAGAAAATCCATGGAGAAAAATAATAACTTAAAAGGTAATTAAACAAAATATTAAACGGATTATAAACAATTTTTACACCCAATTTAAACAAAAACTAAACAGAAATAAAATTTATATGGAATACCGAAAATAAGTATTATTAGCCACAGGTGGCCATGATGAATAGTTCATATTATTACCCATATCAAGTAAAACCTTATTCTACTACTGATCATTTCAAATTTGGAATTAACAACTTTAAAAATGCTATAGATCTTGCTGTACTCGTATTTTTCTATAATTTGATAATAAATATCCCTGCCTACTTTGCATTCTTACAACTCTTCCATGGTTTTCACCTGAGTGTGAAATTTACTTTTCCATGGACTTTCCCTACATTGTCGAATCTTTACGATTACCCCGAGTCTGTTAGTCCTTTCCTTCTCACCTTTACCTATCCTTCAATATTAACTATCATAGTTAGCCGTTTCATGCTTACGATTCTTGGAATTTGGGCTCTGAGCTTTATAATCTTTACAATTCTCGAGTCCGCATTCATGGGAGTTATCTATTCTAGAATCTTTAGCTCTGAAAAGATAGGGTTTTTTGATTCGGTAAATAAATACTTCATAAGATTTGTATTGTTTAAACTAATTATAATGCTCATAAGCTTACCTTACCTGATAATATTCTTCGTGATGCCTTCTATCTTCCATTACTTTCCCTCAGGATTTTATTTCTTGGCAATACTAACTCCAATAGCTTTTCTTCTTGTAAGCTATCTCTTCTTCCTAACTCCTTATATCATAGTTTCAGATGATAAACCCTTAGCAAAAGCATTATCAATGAGCGCTTCCTACACACTAACATCTCATACATTCTCATATGTAATCGTCTTCGTAATATTTACCGCTATTACGTCAGTCATCATCTCTGCTCTTATGCATATTCCAATAGTAGGCTTCATAATCAGCCTTGGAATAGTCTCTTACATCGGAACAGCTTTTGTAATCTCTACCTTTAACTTCTACGAGGATTTGAAAAGAAGAATGCCTTTTGAAACTGTTACGGTTTAGATAGGTTTATATACTTGTTCGGCTCCTTTAGCATTAGTGACACATATGAAGAGAATGGAAAGAATGTTGAAAAGCGTGAAGCCGCAAAAATCCTCGGCGAGCATACGCACCGTGATCATGTGGATTAAGAAGGGCTTGATCAAGGCAGTAAGACTCCCCAACAGAAGATATAGAATCCCGAAAGCGAGGTGAGGAGAATACTTGAAGGCGGAAACAGTTAAAGCATATAAAATCCCCATTGAACCCCCAATGGACCTAATCGATGCATATTTCAAAATCAAAAGCATTGCGCTGAAAGAAATACTGAGCTACGTTAGCTACTCCAAGAGCGGTAAAGCCCATCTGCATTTCAATACCGAAAATAGAAGGGTGCTGAGAAGCACACTTCTCAAAGATTGGAGATATGCGAAGCATTACGTCGATTCGGCTATAAACTCGGTTATGGGATTGGTTAAGGGATGGATAAAGCTGTATAACAGAGGAAAGGCTAAGTCCAAGCCGAAGATAACCAGGAAGACGGTCTATGTTAAAAGCACACTGTTCAGCTATAAGAATGGAATTATAAGGATCAGCGTTGAGCCGAATCGAAGATACCTGGAGGTTGATTTGCGAAGCTACAATTGGGTTCCTAAGGATTTCGACAAAATCGGAGGACTGATCCTAACCGAGAAGGAGCTGATAGTAACAGTTAAGAGGGAAATCAAGCTCGAAAAGCCAGAAAGCTGGGCATCATTCGATGTCAACATGACAAACATAACGGCGCTGATCAACGGAAAAATCATTAGGTACGACCTGAAAAAGCTATACCACATCCACAGAGTCTATGAGGAAAAGCGGAGAAGGATACAAAAGCTTTCCAAGTATAAGCCTAAGACTGCTGAGAGACTGATACAAAAGTACTCCAAGAGGGAAAAGAATAGAGCCAACGACTTCATGCACAAGCTGACGACCATGACAACTAGGGAACTGCGGAGATTCGCTAGTGGGGCGATACTCGAGAACTTGAGGAATATTAAGGGCAGAATTTTAAACGGGTCCAGAGTGCTCAACCGCAAGCTTTCGAAGTGGAATGCCAGAAGGTTTCAATTTATGCTCGAATACAAGTTAAGGTGGTTCGGTCTGCCGGTCAAGTATGTTAATCCGAAAAATTCTTCTAAGACCTGCCCTCTCTGCTCCGGTCGTATGGCGGCCTATGAGGGCAGGTTGATAAGATGCAAAAAGTGCCACCTAATCCTTGATAGGGATGTTGTGGCGGTCTTGAACCTTCAGATGTGGGGCTCCGGGGTTACCCCGAAGGCCCTACTAGGGGCATCAGCCTCGATGATGGGGAAGCGGTCGGTAGATAAAAACTCATTTATTTCTATGAAAGTCTACCAACCGTGAACCCCATACTTCCCATCATAGCGCTTCTAAATCCTCTTCAGGGAGCGTAGGCATTGACGATAAATCATTATCCCAATCACTTCTAACATTCTTAAGAAAATTGATAAGCTCATTCATTGTTCGAATTGTTGGAAAAGCCTTTTGAAAGAGCAACAACATTCTTTCCTTATACTCAAATAAAAGCTCTTTAAGTACCATCGAGGGGATCCAAGGCTCATCTTCAACAACATTCATTATGAATGTTGTCATGTCTAAATTCGATCGAATACCGCTATGCAACAACTCATATAGCTCTTTATATCTTTTTATTACTGATATTTTCGTTTTACCACAAATAAGCCCTATATCTTTTGCATCCCTTAAGGCATCTCTTATCTGCAACAATATAGGCTCCTTATAAAGATTAAATCTCTTGGAAATCTGAGCTTCAGTTTTATTAATAACTGGTATCCTCCAATTGAAAAACTTCCATTTAAGAAAATCATTAAGATACTTCTCCATCTCCCTTCCATCTCTAAAATAAACATCCATCGTTCCAAAGAAAGATTTAAATGCCTCCTGAAAGTCATTCCTCAGCTTTCTAATCTCCACCCTCAGTTCATCTTCAAAAAACCCACCCTTGAGCTCTTTAAACCAAGAACAAAAAACATCCTTCGGAAGAAAATAATATGCATACCTAAACTTGTCTACAATCGTAGTTGGATGTACAAACCTCTCATCAAATGGTCTTAACCTCAACGACTTAATAACTTGTTTGGCCCTTTTATAAATATAGTCCCTTGAAACACCAAAAAATTCTGCAACCTTTCTTGCTGGAACTTTTGTAAATGTTATACGAAAATAAATATAAACTATAACCGCAGCCCAAACCCTTGCATCACCAGCAAAATAACTTTTACCCTTAACTAAATTAAGTATCTTTAGTGCCTGCTTCTTGCCCATCTCACTTAACAATCCACAATCGCTGATACTATCAGCAACTGATTCATAAAGCAATAATGGTCCCCCTATCATAATATCCAAGAGCAAATAAACTTACTCCACTTCAGATATTTATTTCTTTTTTGTCGTCATGATAACCTTGCTATAACTAGTTTAAACAATCAATATGCATCATAAAGTACACTGAAGCACTCGAAAAATCTAAACAGTCATAGGAAGGCGTTACAGCGAATGTACAATTGCCATCTGTAAAAATGATTGACGCACTAAAGATCAGAGACCATCGTTATATCGTATACTCCTTTTATTTCTGATAAATGCAAAATCTATTTTGTTGTTTCATTATTGTAACCATGTACACATAATACAATAGAATAGCGAAATAATTTTACCTAAGTATAGGTAAACTATTAGATAATAAACTTTATAACTACTTTTTTATGATTATATTATATATAGGTGATAGAAATGGGTGAAGTGACTGTAATCACAAAAGCTACAACAAAAGGTAGATCGTTAAGGACAACAATACCTATAGGAATAGTCAGGCAATTTAATCTTTCAGAGGGAGATAAACTTAATTGGGAGATCAGAGCGGAAAATGGAGATCTTATAATTGTTGTTAAACCATTAAAAGAAAAGAAAGGTGATTATTAATGACTGAGATTATGCAAGAGATAAAAACCACCCACAAAATAATAATCGGAGATTCCAGGAGAATGGAGGAGTTGGAAGATGAATCAGTTCACTTAATGGTTACATCACCCCCTTATCCGATGATAGAGATATGGGATGATCTGTTTAGAAGGCTTGACGAAAGAATAAATAAAGCATGGGAAAAGATGGAGGCGGAGGCAAATAAAGAAAAGAGAGAAAAACTTGTGAGGGAAATCTATGAACTGATGCATGAAAACCTTGCAGAAGTTTGGAAAGAGACATATCGTGTGCTGGTTGATGGAGGAATAGCATGTATTAATATAGGAGACGCTACGAGGAGCTTTAATGGTATCTTCAGACTTTTTCCAAATCACTCAAAAGTGATAGAACACTGTGAGAAAATAGGTTTTATAACGCTTCCGTATATTTTGTGGAAAAAGCCAACAAACAAGCCAAAGTATAAGGGGAAGGGGGCATTCCTTGGCTCGGGGATGCTCCCTCCAAACGCCTACGTGACTCTCGACTGCGAGTACATTTTAATATTCCGGAAGGGGGAACCGAGAAAGTTCAAGCCCAATGATAAATTAAGATACGCCAGCAGATATACTAAGGAAGAAAGAGATAGTTGGTTCACACAAATATGGGATATCGTAGGGACTAAACAAACACTCCCGGAGGTTGAAAGACGAGTAGCGGCGTTCCCAGAAGAAATACCATACAAGTTGATAAGAATGTTTTCGATCATCGGCGATACGGTACTCGACCCTTTCCTCGGAACTGGAACTACAATGAAGGTTGCTATAAACCTAAATAGGAACTCCATAGGCTACGAAATTGATGAAAAACTACTGCCAGTAATAAAGGAGAAAGCAGGAATTACTCAAAAACGGTTATTTTCGGATTATTCATTTGAAATTATAGTGAGATCCAAGTAATTTTTCTATCCTTTTAATTAATTGTAACCCTCTTTCTGATAAGCTTTTGATTTCTATTATTAAAATGTTGTTTTTCATATCTTTTTCATAGAAAATCATAATATCTCCTGCAGGGAACTCTCCTGCTATTTTTCCTTTTCTTTATATGTTATTGGTTTTATAGATACACTGTAGCTTCCTATATATCCATCAATCCCTCTAGATTCTTCCTCAGGATTTGAGAGTCTATATTTTTCGCCTATCTGGTTTGCAAAATGTTTTAAGATGGGTTCTTGAACTCTTAAACCTAAAAAACTTTTAACCAGAACTAAGTCTTCTACCCATCTTCTTACAAGGTTTTCATCTATTTCATCAAGGACTTTTCTAAACCTCTTGAGCATTTCCATAATTTTTTAGTAGCGTTTTCAATAGCTTTTGGATATCTTGCCATATACCATTGCTTCCAGCCTTCAAGATTTCTATAAGGACATTCTCTTATTAGCTCACTCATCTTTCCAACAATATTTGGACGTGTAGCTTGTGCAAATCTATTAGCTAAGTTTATTATGGGAGCTGCATACTTTGGAAGTTTCAACTCCTCTCTTGTTATGAGCGATCTAATTTCATCTACTGTTAACTTAATTCCTAATTTCAATTCTGGCATGATTCATAACCTCTTACATGTAAATTCAACCAATTCATTATCTGTGCGTATAAACTAATAAGTACTTACCTTATTGGCAATCCGTTTGAGTTTACAGGCATTGGTATCTCTTACGCACCTAAAGTAATAGGATAACTTAAAGACATTGCCTCTTTTATCTCTAGTCTTGCATGGGTTAGTGTGGACTTCCCTTGATGAACTTTTGCATTTCTTTCGGTCAATTACTAATAGTGATTTTCTATTCGAAGTGTTAAGGTACATAAGTAAAGAGCTGAAAGAGAAAATCTCTCAGGAATCTCTTAGTAATGTTGTAAGGTTTATTGAAAATCTTTTAAATAATGTTAGATTGGCTAGTGATATAATAATTAAATGTATAGAAAGTGAACTTAAACAGAAAATTATAGAAAATAAGGAGGCACCTCTTTCAAAGAGGTTATTAAGCTTGATTAAAAAATCTATATCAATCCAAGATAATGATTAAAGATGTAGCTGTTAGCAGCACACCAAAAACGTAATAAACTTTCTGAAGAGAATTGATACATAAGAAGTTAAGATTTAATATAATATTAGATGGTGTTTATAGTGAGCCTCAATAAAACTTTCTTACAAGATAGAATAAATGAAATCATTGTAAATGTAGAAAAGGCGAAAGAAATTTTAGCTGCCGACTTTAGTTCATTAAGCTGGAGAGATGTATATTCATTAAGGTATATTATAATTAGTCTTGTTGAGGCTTCTGGATCCATCTGTCTTCATATTCTAAGAAGAAAGTATGGCATAAAGCCTTCAGGATATGGAGAATGTTTCAAAAAGTTAAGTGAGGTTGGTATAATTAGTAAAGAGCTAGGAGAAAAACTGGTTAAGATAGCGAAATTAAGAACACTACTTGTTCATCACTATTGGGCAACCGATGATAGACGACTCTATGAAGAATCTAAAAAAGGTATAAGCGATTTTATGGATTTTGTATCCAATATTAGGGATGTGATTGAGCGTGGATAAAATAAAATACTATTATCTTTCGCACAATGAGAAGAAAGAGGTAAAGAGACGTCTTAAAGGGGATTTGCAAAAGAGAGATGATATCATATTTGCGGTTCTTCACGGAAGCTTTATAGAGAGTGAATATTTTAGAGATATAGATATAGCCATTTATGTAAAACCATGTGCTAAGGAATATTTGTTCAAGGAGTATGTTATAGACTTAAGCTTATCACTCTCTAAGAAAATTGGGATTCCCGTAGATATTCAAGTGCTGAACGAAGCACCGCTTATGTTTATATACGAGGTATTGAATCGGGGAGAGCTTATTGTTTGTAATGATGAGTTATTTTTTGAGCGATATTCCATGACAATAGAGACTGAAGTTTGGGATTTTCTCTATTTATTGAAGATAGTTGAAAAACTCTAAGCAAAACTATATATCCTATGTTTTTCTTTAGATTATCATCAAAGAATGTTATTTCAATAGAAAATAGAGGCGATTATATGGAGATTATCCATCAAGCAATATCTCAAGCTAAATCAAGTATATCAGGTCTTCTTTGGCCTCCAAAAGGCACTAAGAAGGTATTTAATCAGATTCTTAAAGAGATAATTAGTAAAACCATCTCCTCACACAACGTAACTTCCAAAATGGTATTAGGTATCGTAGATGATGATCAGTTTATTGATATAGCAAGACATATATACGACGCTTCAAGTTCTAAAGACTTCAAAGAGAAGGTTTACGATAATAAGTTAGTGATTTTCTACTATATTAATCCACTTGAGATGTTTGTGCCAATCAATGTAGTTTCGGTAGATGGCATTGACAATTTCATTCTCTTTCAAGATGACATTTACGGGGACCTAACACTATCAATGCCCATTAAGACTCAATATCTGAAGGAGTATATAGATGTAGTCTCATTAGGTGGTCAGGAACTTTTTGGCAATAGTGGTTTTATTGAAGAAGAGATAATGAGAATCATAAATTCCATATTCAGAAGTAAGGACTCAAGAAAAGAGAGTATAGCCATTAAATATGTTGGAAATGTAAACTATAGGCTATCTGCGGATGGTAATTATTATAAGGCCTTTCTGTTTTCAGATTTTCAGTCGATAATAGCGTCAATAGAAAAGTTCCTTGATGAGATAAAAGAACTGTTTCATGTTAGATTCATAACTTATGCCAATCATGACCCTGAGCACACTAAGAACGTTGCAAAATCTCTTTCTCAAGGACTTCTTGATATCCATGGAGAAAATTTATTTTTCAGACTGAATATGATTGAAAGGTACCTACTTATATCATCTGCCTTGTTGCATGATATAGGAATGGCTCTCACGGATTCAGCAATTAAAGAACTTGATTTGGAGAGATGGAGCGATATAATTAAAATAGATAAAGACGAAATCATTCGAGAGCTTGAAGGAAGCGGGTCTCATATAAAGAAGAGGGAAAAAGTAAGAAAATACCATGCCTACATTGGTGGCAGTTTCGTCTCAGACCTTCTATCAAGATATATTAGAAATGAAAATCTCTTAAAATATATGGATTTACAGAACCGTGTTTCAACGCTTGTGGCAGCACATTCGCTAACCTTTAATCTAAAAAAGATAGATCCCGTAATTACATGTACTCATGCTGAAAAAGAATACACCGTTAGATTCAGATTACTGGCTGCGCTTTTAAGGCTTGCAGATTGCTTTGATATAACCATTAAAAGAATAGACCCTATAAAAGCTGACTTGATAGAGCTATGGAAAGAGGAGCCATCACAAGTAAAGCATTGGGCATTTAAATTGCTTATTGGGAAAGTATCCCTAGTGCCATATGATGATGGCTTTGCACCGTGCATCCAGCATGCAGCTCTTGATGAGGATGAAGAGTTTGGAGTTAAAATATTTGAAGGCATAAACCTACTTGAAGATGTATCTGCGATAACTAATGTATTACAAGAGGCTGGAAAAATAGGCGACACAGAATTAGATATTGAGTTAAATATAAAGCCCATAGTAATCGTAGAGAATATAAATAAAAAGCACAGAGAAATTTTGGATGGTCGGAATTTAAAAACTTTGAAAGAGACACAAAAAAGGAGTGAGGAACGTTTACTTAAAATCTCTTGCGATGTTCTTTCACGTTATTTAGGCCATCCACTCTCATTGCAATGAACAGTTTGAAAATGCCCATAAATCTTTAATTTTCCAAATTTTTGTGCAAAGTTTATTAGATATTAAATTTTATTTGATTAACATTATTATTATATATCTACTAAATATATTGGACTAAAACAAATTAAAGGAGGAGTTATTATTCCAAAAGCCGTTAAAAGTATATATACACTCATTAAGGTTTTAGCACTAATTTTCGGTCTATTAACGTCTGGCATTGCATTTATGATGGCTCATGATGCTACAAAGGTTACTATTGATGCTGATGAATTTGCAAGATCAATGAACTTTACAATATCGAATGATACGGTATATGTTAGTACATCTGGAACAATATCCTATGATGGTTACCTATTTACGATTTCTGATGTAAATGTAACAATCGTGCTTTATGTTAATAGCACAGAGCTCCCTCCTGTTGCAAAGCAAGAGAGGACCTTTACACTTGAACCTCATGATAGTGAAACTCTATCATTTAACATATCAGTTCCGAGAAGTTACTATGAGCATGCTGAGAGATGGTACATTCAGGTTATTGTTTCCGGAGCAATGACTTATATGGACTATAATTTCGCAAGTTTCTCATTAATATACACAAAGGAGGTATCGTGATGGCTCATGCAGCTAGAGGTTTTTTAAGTGCGTTAATAACATTTATATCATATGGCATTCTACCTCTTGGTGGTAGTACTGTAGCCAGAAGCTATGGCATACATCTACAATATTTTGATCCCGATTTATTAGCAGAGCTAAGCTTAATAATGGCTGTTCTTGTTTTCGTTGAAAAAACATTTGAAGAGGGTCGACCTGCCCTCAGTGGAACTTGTGGAGTTTTGAAGGCTTTCCTTACGCTCTGGTACTTTTTAACTTTTCTGAGCATGATAGAATTCATCTCGATACCAGCGTTTGATATAATAGTCCAGGTAAAATACAACCTCATAAAAGATCTAACAATAACGTCAATTGCTCTTTACGCCTTTAAGAACATATATTTACTAATATTTGGAGGAAGCTTGAAAGAAAAATAGAAGATCTCAAAGTGATGATTATTTTATATAAAAAGATTTTCGAAAACTTTTACTTTATCTCATTAGAAATATAATTAAGAATCCAGATGTGAGACTATGAGATTCGAAGCTGAAAGATGGCTAAATGAGGCTTTATATGATCTGGAGACAGCAAAAATACTACACAGAGAGAAGAGATGGAATGCGGCATGCTTTTATTCACAACAAGCTGCTGAAAAAGCTGCTAAAGCATTATTATACTTTATTAACCAGTCACCATGGGGGCATTCCATAGTTAAATTATTAGAGCGGTTCTCCGATTCAACTGGAGAAGACTTATCAAAGCTTTATCCTAAAGCTATGGAGCTTGATAGACTCTATATGCCTAGTAGATATCCTAATATGATTCCAGAAAAAACACCACATGAGGTTTTTGATAAAACTGTTTCAGAGAGGGCTGTTAAATATGCCGAAGAAATTATTGAATTCGTCAGACAACGAATTAAAAAAGGCAATTAATCTTATGGTAGAAAAGTTACCAATTTCATTTATAATATTATTCGGTAGTCGAGCTAGAGGTGATTATCTTCCTTATAGCGATTATGATTTGCTGATAATAGGCAGCTTTAAAGAACAGTTCATGGAGCGATTAAAGAAAATAATGGAGTTGCTGATTGGAATAAAGATACATATCGAGCCTCATCCTTATACACTAAAAGAGGCTATAAATATGCTAAAAAGGGGGCATCCAACAATATATCACGCATTAGATGAGGGCATAATCATTTTTGAGAGGAATGCAAAAGAAAGAAAGAAGTTATTCGAATTATTTAACAATTTGAAGAGAAAGGGAATGAAGAGGACAGACATTACAATTATAGTACCAAGGTAATTTCTTTATGGGTCACAAGTAGTGGTCATAATGAAAATAATCGTTGATTCCATGCTTGGTGATATTGTTGTTTGGCTAAGGTTAGGAGGAATTGACACTATCTACATAGATTCTAAAGAAAGTGATGCTGAAATATTAAAGTTATTAAACAGAAATACTTTGCTGGTCTCAGGAGATAAAGAATTAATAAAATGTGCAAAAAGAAGGAATTTCCAAGTACTCCTTATAACTCAAGGGAATACTGCCGAAAAAGTAGCTTTAATTCTCGCTATGATTGGTATACGAAAATATGAGGTTGGAGAAAATAGTCGGTGTGTCTATTGCAACTCTAAATTGATTAGGATTAAGGATAAGAAGCATTTTGAGGATTTTGTAAGGTACTACAAGATTGAAAATGTTAAGTATTTTGAAAAAAATGCTCCATACTTTTTCTGTGAGAGATGTAGGAAATTTTACTGGAAAGGCAGAATGTGGAAAAACATAGAAAAGATGATTAAGGCCATAAATGGTGAACTTAGGAGAATTAGCAAAAAGTGCTCTACAATTTAACATTAAATATTTCTTCTAAGAGTTTTACATACTCCTTATAAACATATTCAGCCTTAGTATATGCCTCGGGTGCATAATCTCTAAAGTACTCGGCATCTATACCTTTTTCAAATCCATATCCCGCTAGGCCTCTAAGCTCCGCCAGCTCGGCTATTATATCACTTATTGATTCAACTTCATCTCTGAACCACTTAGGTATGTCATCTCTTTTAGCAAGCACCGTAAAAACATCACTGATATCATGACTGCGAGGAAAATCTATAGCCAGTGATATCAAGATGGCTTTTGTTGCATTTTCAACCGCCATTTGTGAGCAGTAAACTACATCATCCCATCTTTTATCCTCTAGAGCTCTTTTCGCACCTTGTAACCATCTACCAGCTCTCTTAATTCCTGAGATAGCTATATCGATATTTCTCAAAGTTCGATAACCTCCCCTGCCTTTATATCCGCTAAAACCCAGTAATATCCTTTATTTGGAATCTCTATTCTTTTGGCTCCTAAATTTAGTAGTTTCTGGCGAATTTTTTCCATAGTTTTTGTAAGAAAGTTTTCTTTTTCGTATAATATAATCCCATCAATACAAATATCTATATAAACTCGGTGAAAACGTTTTGCCTCTTCCTTACTTAAAGGATAATGCTGTATTATTGGAAAATAGCCTTTTGACAAGGCATTCTTGAATTCTTCAGTCTCCTTAAGTATTTTCTTTAATTTCCTTAGCTCTCTGATTCTTTCCCATACAAGTTTCTTATCCCATTTATCCACAATGATTAATAAGTCGATATCACTGTCCTTATTCCAATCCCCCCTAGCTATTGATCCGAAAAGAGCAACTCCTATGAGTTTTTCTCCAAAGTGCTCACACAGAATCTTGCAATATCTCTCTAAAAGACCACTATATATTTTATGAGGAATTCTTTCAATGTTTTTTATATGAATTTCTGTCCCTTCGATTATCATATTAAGTTTCTTAAGAAGATCCACGACAATTTTTCCTTTCTCAGTCAGCTTATACATACGCTTCTCAGACTTAATGATCTTTCTCGAAATTAGATATCTAAGCTTCCTGCTTAAAGTTCTTGGATTTTCTACAACCTTTAATAGATCAGAAAATCTACATTCTCCACTTTTACTTATTCGTTCTAATATTCTTAATATAAATTGATCAATCATCCCGATCACTAAGAAATTATAACATTAAATACTATAAAAAAGTATAGTAATAACTTTACTATAAAATAATTACACTTAAGCTACTGTTTTTCTGAATCCCTTTATACTTAAAATGAGTCCTAATATAAAGTATCCAATTAAAACAGAAAGTTCGAGCCATACATCAGTTAGTGAGGCATTCATAAAGGCTATTGCTTTTGCGGCTGAAACATAATATGTCAATGGGAATACGTACGCAATAGGCACTAGTACTTCAGGTAAAACTCTCAATGAAATAAACATTCCACTTAAAAATATTTGAGGAACTATATAAATAGGTATCATTTGTATAACCTGTAACTCGGTCTTCATGAATGACGATATGAAAATTGCTAGGCTAACACTCCCCATTGTGCATAGAAGAACTAGTATGTAAATGAATAGAAGACTCGAGATTATTCGTGTAGAAAAGAAAATAATTGTCAGAACAACGAGTGTTGATTGTATTGTTGCCACTATTAAGAATGCTATCAGATATCCGAAGATAATTTCTGTCTTCATTAAAGGAGAGGCTAACATTCTTTCTAGCGTCCCTTGGAGCCTCTCACGTAGGAAGAAAACACCAGAGATTATAAATGCAAAAAACATAGAAATGAAACCCATGACCGATGGTCCTATAAGATCTATCATGAGCAAATCCTCGCTACCATAGATGTAATTTTTAGTAATCTCATAGCTGCTTATGTTTAATATCTCAGATATTGAGTCGCTGATTGCATTCTGAATACTTTTTAAAGCAACTGAAACTTCGTCTCTCTCTATACCATTAATGAAAATTTCTGTCACCGAGCCATTTCTAAGGAGTAAGGATTTTGTAAAATTTGAAGGTATCCACAGACTTACGATACTCTTCCTTTTCTTTATGGCATCTATGCAATCTTCTCGTGTTTTAACAATGGAAACACTTACGTCATCGTCACTTGCCAGTTTAGAGACTATCAAATCTCCGAATACTATCTCAAAACTGGAATCCAGATTAACAATGGTGATGTTTAATTTTTGGTCCATATCTACTGGTGGCAGTATATGTTGCTGGATTGTGGTGTTGAAATCAAATGAAATCCCAATGGCTCCAAAATAATCTTGCATTACATCATTTACTGCTGATGAAATAAAATTAGAGATTAACGTTGCGTAATATTGAAGAGAAACATTAATCCAAACTTGCAAGGTAACATTTTCCCCTATCAATAAATTCCTAGTAAAGTTCTCAGGAAATATTATTATTGTTTGTATCGATTTACCAAACTCACTCCAATTAACATTAAGATCCCTTATCTCATTTATGTTAAAGCTCTCGTTTTTTCTCATCTCATCTATAATGACGGATGCTAATATGTCTTCAAAAGACTCATCCTGATTTGCAATGGCAACTGGAACATTTTTAACTTCTCCTGCAAAGGCGTATGAGAAAAGAAACGTAACAAGAATAGGACCAATTATCATTAAACCTAAAGTTCTCTTATCTCTCCTAAGCTGGCGAAAAATTCGTATGACAATAATTTTAACATTTTGAAAGTTCATGGATTACACCTCAGAGAAGATATTCTCGTTTTGTCTCCTTATCAAGTAAATGAAAACGTCATCAAGTGAGGACATCCTAATTTCCACCGACTCTATTGGAATGTCATTCTTCTTAAGAAAACTAATTACATCACCAACTATTGAGTCATCGCTATAACCAATCTTAATATTAAGCTCTCCTATAATAGTTACAGAAACATCAAAAAGTGATGTGAGTTTCTCAATGACCTCCTCCTCAATTTTCTTTCCGAGTTTCAACATAAGTGACTTGCCATGAGGCAGAAGGGACATAATTTCTGAGACAGTTCCCACGGCTAATATTTTTCCGTTATGCATCAATGCTATTCTATTACAATTGATTGCCTCCTCAAGATAATGAGTTGTAACAATAATGGTCTTACCTCTTTCTGTAAGAGACTTAAAATAGTTCCAAAAGCTCTTTCTAAGATTTGGACTGATCCCTACAGTAGGCTCATCCAGAAGAAGTAAATCTGGATCGTGAACAATTGCGCAAGCTAATGAAACTCTTTGTTGGGTGCCACCACTAAGCTCTGAAACAACCATGTTAGCCCATTTCTCAATTTCTACAAGCTTTATTACATTTTCAATATATTTTCTTCTTATCTCTTTATCCGAAAGTCCATTAAGCCGAGCAAAAAACTCTATATTCTCTTTTGCAGTTAAATCTGGATATAGTGATTTTGATTGTGGCATATATCCTATCTTCCTTTTCACTTCTGGTGTCAGGGCATCTATTGGACAACCTAAAATACGACCATTACCACTATCCGGCCTTAGTAGGCCTATAAGAAGACGAATGAATGTAGTTTTCCCTGCACCATTAGGACCTATGAGTCCAAAAATTTCACCTCTTCGAATCTTTAGAGATACCGAATCGACTGCTTTTATCTTGCCAAATGTTTTAGTGAGCTTCTCTGTTTCTACTGCAAAATCAAAGGTATTTTTCATCTCTATATGCACCAATATTCTTTAATATAGAAAAATATAAAATATTGTTGTAACTTTTCGAGTAACAGTGATACGAATGAAAATCCCGAATACCTTAGTTTCAAAATTAATGAAATTAGGCTTTAAGGAATACGAGGCAAAAGTATTCTTAGCATTATCAATCTTAGGCCCATCAACGGCATCTCAAATTCATGAATTCTCTGGAGTTCCTCGACCAAGAGTTTATGATGTTTTAAAAGAGCTTAGGAAAAAAGGATTTTTAGAGATACAACAAAGTTCACCACTAATTTTCAGGGTGCCATCAATAGAATTTGTAATGTCTCAGATAGAAAAGGAAGTCATCAAAACAATAAAAGAAGTCAAATCCGAAATTCAAAAACTAAAACTAGAAACTCAAGTTAAAAGAGAGGTCTATACTCTAACCCTTTATGGGCAAAAAAGTATCTTGATCAAGACCAAAGAACTTATTTCTAATGCCCGAGAAGTAATATATGTTGGTGCGCTGGATTTGGAATTTTTCAAACCTCTTTTAAATGATTTGAGAGAAACACACAGAAGAGGAGTGAAGATAAGATTAATAACATTAAGGAAAAATTATAAGAGCATTAACAAGCTTAAAGATTTTGCAGAAGTATATTTTGTTCCAGTTTCTCCAAAAAATCCACTTGGAGTAATCTCTTTAAAGATTCTTAAAAATTCAAAGAAGGCACGAAGCCCTATTGGGGTTGTTAATATCGATGGAAAGGAAGTGATATTCATCATAAGAGAAGCAACAAATATAGGATTTGAAATAGTTGGTATCTGGGTAGGACTTGAAAGCGTTGCTTTGCTTCAGAGATACTTATTAGAAGGCTCAATTGGTGAGCTGTGAAGAATGAGGAGATCGGGTCTTATTAAATACGTAAATTAAATAAAAAATGTTACAATTACTACACTGCTCTTATTCTCCATATTTATATCTTACATCGGTAAGTCCTTCTCTGTTTCCTTTTCTGAGAAAATTATTTAATTCATTTATATTATGCTCGCAATTTAATTGTTCAAGATTATTATCTTTTAGAAGAGGATGCAAAAAATAGAAGGAGAAAGCCTCCAAAAATATTGATAATTCCGAGTATCGTAAATATAGCTTCCACCGAGAGAAAAAGCACAATTATACTCATAAGTAAATATCCAATCGCCTTACTTAAATTTAGGAAAGAACCCCAAACACCCATAGCTAAGCCACGTTCCGATTCGGAAACATTTTCTAAAACTAGAGATTGTGCAACAGGGAGAAACATTCCAGTAGCAAATCCAGTTAATGATAGTATTATTAAAAGTTCAAGTAACGTGGATGCCGCCGGTAAAGCTATTAGAAGTACACCAAGTGAAAACATTGAGGAAACTAAAAATACAGATTTTCCATATTTATCTGAGAGTGCTCCACCAGGAAATCTTACAATAAAGATTGCAGCGGATCTTCCGCTCATCGTTTGGCCTATTTCACTCTCACGAAGGAATTTATTTTTAGCCAGTATCGGATAAAATGATGTGAATGCACCAATAACCATAGACACAAACAGTACTCCCATTAAAGCGAATCTCACTGATTTATTTTTAATAAGGGTCACTATATCAGTCCATAACTCACTTAAAATCGATTTAATGCTTCTCTTCTCAAATTCCTTATTGGCACTTTTGGGAGAATATTTGTGTTCAAGCAAACTTAGCACTATATAAAACAGAGAACCACCGGTAAGTATTAAGGTAGCATTAATTAAGAAAAGAAACCTATAGCCATATTGCTCAGATAGCATTCCTCCAAGAGTTGGTGCAACTATAGCAGCACCATCTGTGATCATCCATAAAAAGCCAAGGACGGCTCCTAGTTTTTCTCTTTTAGATACATCAACAACATAGGACACAGAAGTTGGCCAGTATATAGAAGCAGCTATAGATACTATTAATCTTGCGGTGAAAAAGTCAAATGGGGTTTGGGCGTAGAAGAGCAGTATTTCAGAAAGACCTCTTAGAAACAATGCAATTGGGATTAACTTTAATCTTCCAAAATAATCGCTCGCTTTGCCAAAAATTGGACGGAGAAAAACTTGAACAAGTGATGCTACAAGAAAAATTATTGATAATTGAAACTCGGTTGTATTAATGGATAATGCAAATAATGATAAAATAGGTCTTATGAAATTAAATGAGAATATTATTATGAAAGAGATTAAGCTAATTGTCGCAAAGCGTGGTATTATACCACTGTTGTTCGTTGACATATGATCACCTAATGTAATGGCTTGCACTGTCGGTAAAATACATAGGCAAATACTTTATAAATGTCTCTTCTTGGGCAAAATATGAAAAATAAATAATATAATCGCAAAATAACTTAACAATCCAGATTTAAATCGCTTTGAGAACCAAATTAAGTGGCTTGTAGATGTCAAATGGGGTCATATTTATAATATTGCCATAAGCTTCTACGAGAGACCAGCCAGCTCTATTTAATATTGATAAAATTTCGTGAACACTATATAGTCTAAGGTTTAAAGTTAATTTCCCAATGAAACTTAACTTTTTATCAAGGGATTTTTCATAGACGTACCACGTACTTTTTAATCTTGATTGAAAACAGTCTAACTCATTATCATGAAGAATGATTATATCACCAATTTCTTCCCAAATTCTTCGAGAGAATATCCTTAATAGTTGATCTCTTGATGCACAACCTGCTATTACAAGTAACGCATCATCTTTAGAATATTTCCTTGCATTGGTGAATATTGCTTCATCTGTCTTTTCATCAAAGAACCCAATAGAAGTCCACACATTAATTACTGCGTCAAAAAACTGCTCACCAAAAGGTTTAAGGATACTTTTAAGGTTTCTAACGTCCCCAACTAAAAACTTTACTTTCTCTTCCACTCCATGCTCTTTTGCTCTTCTTCTCGCGTCTTCTATATAGAGAGGAGAAATATCAACTCCTACAACTTCGTAATCTAACCTGGCTAAATTAATGGCAATTCTACCATTGCCGCACATCAAGTCCAATATTTTTCCATTTTCCAAACCATGTTTTTTAAATACTCTGGCTATAGCTTTTGCTTCTTCTTCAGCGGTCTTCCACCTTTCATTCATTATTTTTAGAAATATATCTCCATGTTTTAAGAAGAAATCAATAACCCAATTCCTTTCCATAAGATCACCAAATCTTAAATGTTATTGAGACATTTAATTTATTTGGCAATAAAAATTAGCCATAAAAACTAATGTCCAAATGTAGCCTCGCGATAATAGATCGTTGCAGGGCATCCTCTGCATTTATTATCTTTATAACGTGTACATTTATCACATCTAACACCACATGGTGCGACTTTTAATGATCTCTGATCTGCTATATTAAGTGGAATGTATTTTGGTACTTCACTTACGCATAGAACAATAACTTCGCTTTTCCCAATGAGCTTATGAGTACGGAAGGAGCAAAAACTTATCACACTTTCCAATGTATCATCATCTTCAGCGTACATCATACTAAAAACGTTATACCGACCAATACTAGTACTTAAGAACATCATTCTTGGACAATCTTTGAATATGTTGAATAACTCATTCAAGTGTTTTGGATCGCCTATCTCTGTCAATATTACGGCAATTTTATACTTCAGTTGATCTATATTAAATGCAGGTACCATTTTCATAAAGCCAGATGATATTAATCTTTGAACTCGCTTTCTTACAGCAACATGTGAGATACCTATGATTTTGCCAATTTCAGTGAGGGTTGCTGATGGTTTTTCTTCCAATATTGATATTATACGCTTATCTATCTTATCCATACGACCACCAAGACTATATTATTATGTTACAATTTGAAACCTGTTATTTAAATATAGTTACAAAATTTATCCTTCGGAAGGTAATGCTATGGATCAGATTCTCTATGTGCTTCTTATCATTGTAGGTATACTTGCAGGTCATCAGTTATAAAGCAATTTTTGATTCTTAATAGGCATAACCGCTGGTGTAGCTGGCCTTGGTGGGGGGTATGCTCTAGTGCTTGGGACGATATATCTTTTCGGATCATCAGTTCATTTAGCAATGGGTACTTCATTAGTGGCCATGATACCGCTAGCTACTATTGGCGGTCTTATTAATAGTGTTGTAGACTTATATGTAGCAGTTTTACTTGGCATCGGTACAACTATAGGCGCTCAGATGGGTGCAAGGTTGATAAAACGATTTAAGCAGCATGTGCTAAAGTTAATATTTGGTTTGTACTTCCTTTATGTTTCTCTTAAGTATATTCTGATATCCTTCGGAATTTGCATATAGCAATAGTAGTATAAGATCTAAATGATTTTACTTCTTTTTTAGATCACTTTTTGCGTTAGTTTTCTATTTACTTATTTGTCTATAACCAACAAAAAATTGTAACAAGAGTTGTTAATATGCGAGTGAAAGGCATTAAGTAATATTAAAATATTTTCTAAACGATTAATTATTATAAGTATATAGCAATAATTAGGATAATCTAATTGTGAGACACTCTGTTGCCAAGCTTTTCAATAAATTCTCTTAGTTTTCAATAAATACATGGGCTTGTGATATGATGTTTAATGAATTGTTTGCCTTATTAAATAAGCATGGATTAGATGTTGATCCATTTGCCTGTGCGGTGATTAGATCTCTAAAAGATAAAGATCTTTTTGAAAAGATGGTAAATGAGAGAATTTTGAAAAGGCCGTTATACAAATGTGAGGCATTATTATCTTTAAATGATGTTTATGAGGCAGGTCTTTTCATTCAAGAAATATTGGATAACGCTAAAATTCAATCACAACCAGATTTGCTCTCATTAATAATTTGCCTAAGCTCTTTTGACTATTTTGATAAGTTAGAGAAAATTATAAAGAGCTTCCAAAATCCTTATGTATTAGGTGACTCTCTATCTATAGCTTCTACGTATATGGAGAAGGATAAACTTATCTTAATGATGGATAAGTACGTTATTGATAAGCTTCCAAAGAAAGATAGATTGTTTGCAAAAGCGCTCATGATAGATCAAATACTAACTCGCTTTTTTACGGGAAAACCTTTTGAAACAACAGTTAGATATGCCGAAGAAGCATGGACTTTAAACAGCTCAAAGGACTTTTTTAAGGTTGTAGTAGGCTCGGGATTAGGGTACGCTTATAAAGAACTGGGTGTACAAGAGAAAGCATATATGTTTTTGAATGAAGCAAAGAAAGTAATAGAGAACGACTCTAAATCACTTTATGTAGATCTTACACTTCCACTGGCTGCAAAGAATATTTACGCATATGGAGATATACATTTTGCTTGGCGACTACTCCTAAAAATCTTAAAAATGGTGGAGACCTCTAAAGAGACTCTAGTTGATTTGGTAAGAATCGTAAAGGCCAGTATTGGTGCGTTACACAAGCTTGAACATTCTGAAACTTTAAACACTGTGCAAGAGATATATTTAGATCTTTCTACACTGTGTAATATTTTATCAGATTCGTTACTAAATTTATCCAGATTGAACTCCTTCAGAGACTATGAATCAATGATTAATTATCTTTATAAGTTATATGAGATAGTAGGTGATCCTGCTTTCTTAAGCCTCACAATGCGATTTGCGATAAAATCAAGCTTTTCGTTGTTTGAAAAGAACTTTGAATACTATCTTAATTCATGTAAACTAGGAAAGACCGTTAATAATGATCAAAATTTTGATGATTTCCTAAAATCACTCATAAGCATGCTTGGAGAGCTTTTTATTTTGAATATCAAAAATAAGAGCTTATATTCTAAGATCTTAGGCTTCTTTGAAACTTTAGAAAAATCGAGATTTAAAGAGAATGATAAGCTGTTAAGTATATTTATTACCAGTGCTTATATGGAATCAATCAAAGAGTACCCCTTAAAAAAACGTGCATTACTGGTTTGACTTATTTTTTATGGTTTTTACAGCACCTTATGGTGCAATGGTTTATGTAATTGATGGAGAGTACGAAATTAAGATAGTTGAAGAAATGTATAATCTCTCTGAAGGCAATCTCATTATAACATTAGCTAAACATTTCTCACTCTGCTAGGCAGAGGAATGTTTTAAAATGCTATTAATAATGATTCGCGAAAAACAATAATCCTATTATTTAGATTTTATGATAATCATTTTTTCATAAAGAATGAAAAATGTATTTGTAGTTTTTAATCATTACCTAGCAAATCCCAGTATTTGAATTGTTGTGCCAAATCCTATTCTTATGGATTGTCCTTCGGATATTTTGTATGGTGTATTTCGAGGAATTCTCTGGCCGTTAATAAACGTTCCATTGCTGGATCCCTCATCTATCACTATTAATTGCTGACCATCAAACTTTATAAGCAAATGTCTTCTTGACACTGTTGGATCAGTAAGTCCAAGATTCTTTGTCATTCCATTTAAGTTAGCTTCAAGCATTCCAGTGGATGAACTTCTGTATATTCTAGTTTCTCCAACTGGGATATCTAAATCTATGGATTTATTGCCAATAGAGAGTCTTGCTTTAGCAACAACACCAACTGCTTTTACAACAGGAAACGTAACTGTTTGTAGTGCCGGCATTGCTTGTGATGGTGCTTGTGCAACAGAGACCGGAATTACTTGCTTTAGTTCGGGGAATAATAATACGGCCTTAGATGCGTAGGTTGGTCTCTCTGATGGCTTCTTTCTGTTAAGTGCAAGTAATATTAAGTATTTTCCGTAAAACTCGTCAAGTATTATAAATGTGCCAAACATTCTTTCCTCTTGTTTGATGAGACCACTACTTATTATACGAGCCCAAGCCTCTTTATCGCCCATTATCATATCAGATATCTCTTCTAATGGTATCTCTTTGCTCTCCGACTCGACAAATTTGTCAATAAGCTTCAATAGCAAATCTCTTGAAAAACCTCTGATTCCAACTCTATTAAATATAGATGCCCCATGAGGATCCGCTATGAAAGCAAGCACTTCGTTGATGTTATTTATATCGATAAACCTTCCATTTTTGGTATAGAATTCGGAGAGTAAGCGCAAAATGTATGGCTTCTTGGCCAATCTGAAGAGTTCACCAGTAGGAACTGGAATCCCATATTTCTCACAAGCGTCCTTAAGTTGCTCATCAGTAAATTCGCTTAGCATTGCAGATGCTTTTACTTCATGATATTCAGTTGTTGAGTAAATTATTCTATTCATGGATGGAAGATTGTCCGTAATAGCAGGGTCTGATATCCAATCTATTGTTCTGCAACTCAGCACAATAGCAATGTCTCTACGCCCACCAAGGGAGATGATATATCTCAAAATTGCAGATCTTTCACTACTAGGGACTTCATCTAAGCCGTCTAAGAATAAAACCACTGGTTTTTTAACTATATCATTCATCTGAGAGATCACACTGTCCACTCTGAAATAGTCAGTGTTAAATATAGTCTCTAATTGGGATTTAAACCCAAGCCGTAGAGAGATAAAGAACACTGGAAATTCTTGATCAACAAGCTTATTTGCAAGGTGAGCTAAGAACCATGTTTTTCCTATACCCGCATCAGCAAGTACAAGAAACACATTACTCAAAGATAATGCCTCTGGATTCTGCATCTCTCTTATGAATTCATCAAAATCTTTTTCCTCATACCTTTCTACGTATAGATCTGGATCATAGTTTATATCGTATCGCGATGAAGTTTGTGCCATCTGCATTTGAACAACGCTCATCATCCTAATACTTTTTGCATCAAGTTTCTTTGAAAGAGCTGAATAGCTTTCGAGGAATTTTTCATCCAATCTATTCTTTGAACGTCTCAGTCTTCCTAAAAGGCCTGGTATCTTTGTAGCAATGGTAATCATAGTAGTTGGGCTTACCATAGCTCCGCCACCAGCAACCGTTCCAGTAGCTACTGTAGCAGCACCTATGCCAGCAAATGCAGGAAGATTTACATTTAGATTACTAATTGAAACCTTTAGGTCATCCGCTTTCTGCTTAAGACTATTTGTTATGTTCACTAATTCAGAACTGTCTAGCTCACCACTTTCAATTTTTCGTTTGATTTCCATAACGTAATCCTTATATTCAGCTAATTGCTTTTTCAAGTCACCACTTACTTTTGAGACGTCTATTCCCTGTTCTTCTAGTACTTTAATTAATCTAGCCTCTACATCAGAAACAATGGCCTCAAATTCGTCAACTTTACTCAATAAGCTCTTCGATACTTCACCGAGTTTACCTTTTTCAATGAGCTCAGGTAAATCTTTTTCTAGATCTGCCAAAAACTTGCTGATCTGGTCTGTTTTATCAGTTAATTTTAATCCAACATCAAAGAGAGAACTGAGATTCGATGGAAGTGATAATTTTTCGGAAAGTAAGGTTGGAAACTTCTTTTCGAATTCTGATACAAAGTTTTTGAATTCATTAGCATTTTTCGTTAATGTATCTCTGATTACATCCAAGTCTAATGTTTTTGCGCCCTCTTTTGCAAAAATTTGATTTTGAAGTTCATTTAGCGTCGATTTAAACTCATTCAGTTTTAAATTTATTGATTCCATTTCCTCTGGGCTGAGCAAACCACCATTGGATAATACAGCAACCATTTTCTTTTCAAAAATTTCAATGTTCTCATTAAAAGTAGTCAGATATTGTTTAAAATCATTTTGAAAAGCATCAAGCGATAAAACACCAGCAGATGTCATTTCACCTAGTTTCTGATCCAACTGAGTAGTTATCCGCTCGAGTGAAGAGATACTCGTTAATAGATCTCCCCTCGCGACAGTAAACGTGTTAAGTATGTCGCCTATCTGAATTTGTGGAAGTTGAGCTGGAACACCAAGGCCTTTCATTTCTTTGAATAGGTCCTCTAATAGGGATGCTTGCTTCTCTTTTAGCTCATTAATCTGTTGCATAGTCGCTGTTATTTGATTATATATGTCTCTAAGTGAGTACTCTACTGCGGAGGATACCAAATGGCTTAGCTCTTTATTCTTCTCCATAAGCTGTTTCTTGAAATTTTCGAATATTTCATCAACTTGGTCCATCTTGGTTAAAATGCTTTCTGAAACACTGCTTAGAATATTGTCATCAAAGGATAGATCGAACTTTGATAATCTTTCTCTAAGTAATGTAGAAATAGCCCCAGCTGCTGGAGGAAATACTGTGCCAGCAGCTATAGAAACAACAATGGGCAATACCCGTTTCGATATCTTCTTTAATCTCTCTTTCCACCCAACCATCCACTTTCACCAATTATTTTTCTAACTTATTCTATCTATTATTACATATATCTTTTTTATTATGTTTAATACAATAATAGAATATATAAATTCGTGATATAATAATATTACTTAAGAAAGCCTCTTATTCCAGTAAAGTAAGTAAAATAAGTATAATTAATACCGTCATATAAATCTTATTCACTACACTCTACTGTAATGAAATTTCTTTATAGGAAGTTTTAATTTTCTATTTGCCTTCTATTTCCTTTTCTTTATGACTATAAGTACTATAAGAGAAGCCAAGATCACCAAGAATCCCAAAATAAAGTCTAGAGGCATCTTACTTTGAGATTCTAAATATCAATACCCTTAGAAATATCACCGAAAAGATCCACTTCTGTTTGTAATAAGTCTCTCTCGTTGTAGATATAATTGTCCTTAATCGTGACGTTATATCCCGTAGCAGTAATACCACATGCTATTGAGTTAATTAGGGTGTTTCTTGCAATGATTGCATTCTGGAGATAATCAAGAGTGAGAGCAAAGAGGCAATTAATGAATGTGTTATTAAAAATATTCACACTTCCGCTAGCACTATACAACAATTAGATCTCCGTTACTTGAAATAACATAAGTGTATTCATTATTAAGATTGGAGATTATGTGTGAGTTGTTGATAATAAGTGTTCCCCATTGTCAATTAGTGTAGAACTCGCAGTTAATTGACTAAAATCTAGTGTTGAATTTATTATTTCTAATATACCACCACTTTTAATAGTAATGGTTTCGTCCATTACTATATGTTCATTTATGATTTTAACATGCCTCGTTATTATTGTTGTGGCTGATAAATCTGAAGACATAATAAAGGCTTTTCTTTGACCAATATTAAAATGAGAGTTTACTATTACAGGAGAAATCAGTAAAATGGTTAATAATAGGGAGAGAAAGATGCTTTTTCTCACCCTATCACAACCTTAATACTCTGATAATTATTATGTATTCCTTCACTTATAATTATCTCGTATGCGCACCGGCTTAAGCTCTTCTAAGGATTTTATAGCCTACTCTAATTCCAAAGTAAAGCCACAAGGGATATGTTGCAAAGATTAATATCGCTAATAAGTTTAGAGAGCTAAGTGGATTTTTATATGTCGGAACAGAGGTATCTATAAATGGCTTGAGGCCAATAATCTCCACTCCAGAGTTCCACATAAAGTGATTTCCCCTACCATAATCACCAAGAAATGGAATATTAAGATAATCCAGATATAATGCACCAGCAATTATCCAAAAGCAGAAAATTATAACCACTGAAAGAAATAACAAAACGTTCTTTTTTTCGTGATGTTTACATAAAATTTTTTCGCAAAGATAGACCTCAGCTATTCCTGAGAAAATTAAAAGAAAAGGGTCTATGAGGAAACTCATATCCATCCAACCTGCTTATACCATTCTATTGTTTCCCTTAAGCCTACGAGCGTATCGGGATATAATAGCTTATAACCAAGTTCTTTGATTTTTGTGTTGTCCATAATAGAGTCATATGTTAGATAGCGTATCATCTCCTTTGTAATTAATGGCTTCTTTTTGGTAATTTTTGAGTATATAGAATTTAACATGGCAACTATATAGAGTATGGGTGCGGGAATGTGAAATTTGTGAATCTTCACCCCTATCATATCTGCAGCTGCTAAAATTAACTCTTCAATCGTGTATCTTCCATCATCAGATATATTATAAACTTCACCAACAGCATTCATTTTCTCACAAACAAAATAGGCTGCATTTACAACATCCTTTACATGAACTAGAGCTGGTCTAAATTTCCCTGGCCCTGGAATAGCAGGTAATTTTCCCTCAGCTAATAAGAAGAGAATTACAGAAACTCCGTATTTTCCTCTAGGACCATAAATTGAGGCAGGACGTAATATTGTTATCGGAAGCCCATTCTCTTCATAATATTTTAATGCTATTTTTTCTTGCTCAGCCTTTGATTTTTCATAGTCATTAAGAGGTGCAGGAGGCACATCCTCCTTTACAGGGACCTTTTTTGGAATCCCATATATAGCTCCCGAACTCCAAATAACAATTCTTTTCACACCGGAGTTTAGAGCTTCTTCGCAAAGATTCTTCGTTCCTTCTACATTGACTTTATAGAGTTCTCTCCACGAAGCAGAGTAATCAAATAGCGCAGCAATATGAAATGCATAGTCAATGTCTTCGAAAAGGGAAGTGAGCGTTTCTTTCTTCGTCAGATCTGCCCGTATAAACTCTACATTGTTACTGATTATTTCGCTACATAAATATTTATCCATAGCTCTTACGTAGTGCCCCATAGAAAGTAACAAATCAACCATATGAGAACCAACAAAACCACATGCACCAGTTACTAACATGGACAGATGTTTCATGAGTTTTACACGCTTCTTTCAGTGAAGTTCGCTATTACTACAACTAGATAGAGTACTAGTTATATATAAAATATTAGATCCATCAAAAAATATGAAACTCGAGAATCAGAATCGAAGTTGGTAAGCTTATTTTCTTGCACGACGCAATTTTATTGCACGAAAACATTCAATATATATTTCATAAGCAATATGATCAAAAAAATAAAATAGTATGAAAAAAATTATACTATAGTAGGTGATATACTATGCCTATTACAAAAATCACTCGAAATAATCAGATTACTTTACCAGCAGAGATAAGAAAGGCACTTAATGTCAAGGAAGGGGACTACTTAGAAATAGTTATTGAAAATGGAAAAGCTATTATAAGAAAGCTTGAGAGAGAAAGAAAAAGGATAAAACTCGGGAAAAAATTGACTTCCGAGGAAATTAATGAAATTATAGTCAAAGGGATGAAAGAATGCATGCGGTAATAGATACCAATGTTTTAATATATGATACTATTGAGGACTCAGTATTTCATGACAATGCCCGAACTATTTTAGATTCTCTTAGCGTATGGATCATTCCTTCAATTGTAATCTATGAGTATATCTGGTTTTTTAAGGGATTAAAATTCAATGCAAGTGAAGTAAAAGAGCTTCTAGATGGACGAATCTCAGATCCAAGATGTAGGATTGTGCCAGACGATGGACATTATACTCAAGAGGCATTAAATATTCTAGTAGACACAGGTTTATCATTAGCTTTGTTTAATGACATGATTATTCTCTCGGTTGCGAAAGAGAGAAGATATCCTATTATAACATTCGATAAGAAGTTTCAAAAGAGAGCTAAAAAGTTTGGCTTAGAAGTATTACCTAAAGAACTTTAGACGTATTGATACATCTTTTTCATACTCAGCAATCTATTTCTATAATGGAACCAACACCAACCTCGATATAATCATCACCAAACTCTTGCCTAAACATGTCTCTTGCCAAATCTCCACTACAGTGACATGGGGCCACCTTTTGAACTCCCAAATCTTTTAATTGCTGAATTATAGATGATATCTCATCCTCAGACTTTCCTGCTAAGTGAAAACCTCCAATGACAAGGTATATATCATTTCCTATTAGTTGTTTCGCTTTTTCAGCTATGTTTACAATACCGGGATGCGCACAACCAGTAACTATTATGAGCCCTTTTGTGCTATTTATGATAAGAGATTGCTCTTTGATTGCATTGCCCAATTCACCCGTTGTAGCCACACCATTATAGACTTTTGTTGCATTTGAGACTTCAATAACTTCACATCCATAACTTTTAATTTCATTTTTAAAATCACTGGGAAAGCTTGAAAGAACATACACTGTAACATTACTATTCAAGCTTAGTACTCCAAAAAGCCCACCTACATGATCTCCATGAATATGAGAAAGAACGATTATCTGTATGCTCTGGACACTTATATTTAGCATTTCCATATTGTAAAGGAGGATATCAGGATCTCCGCCTGTGTCAAAAAGTATAAGTGTATTACTTATATTAACAATACAGCTAAAACCCCACGCCGTTTTCAATCTACTATCATATGGATTATTATCATAAACTATTATTAGCTTAACATTCTCAGCAACACCTACACTTAGATATTCAATGCTTTCTTGTTTCTCTGCTGGCTGCATGTAAAACGAGTAGTAAATACAGATTCCGAGGCTAATAACAATAATAATCAATAGAAGGCTTTTTAAATGTCTTATCATCATTCCGCCTCGGTTATTAATTTTAAGTGAACTTACTTTTTAATGTTGCTTTCATATTTAGCAGTAGATATAATTCTAATCTAATAATGATTTATGGCCTATAAAGACATGTACTTATAATACCATCAAATTAAAGAAATTGCATTGCGAAGAAGTAAACATATCCAGCGAATACAATTAGGATTCCAAATGGGGTGAAGTACTTGAGAAGGTATATCCAGATTTTATGAATTTTCTCTTCTTCTAAAGTTTCTACTTTCCAAATCCAGCCAATAAAAATCGTTGTGATTAATCCCATTAGCGGTGGAATTATGGTCCATAACCAATCAAAAAGGTCCCATATTACAAATGAAAGTGCTGATGGAACTCCTACTAAGAACTCAAAAACGCCTACTATTAATGCTGCCTTCTTTCTATTAAACTTAAATTCATCTACCAAATATGCTGTTGCAACTTCAAAGGCTGCTTTCGTGCATTCGAGCGCAGCTATAGCGAATCCTAAGAAAAAGATAACTCCGAGAAAGTATCCATAGGGCATTTTTGCAAAAATTTGCGGCAAAATTATAAACGCCAGGTTAGGTCCAGAATCTGGATTTAATCCAAAAGCAAATACAGCAGGAAATATTGCAAGCCCTGCTAGAATGGATGCTAGGTTATCCCCTATAGAGACAGCATAAGTGTTCCATTCAACGTTTTGATCCTTTTTCATATAACTTCCATATGTTATTATAAAGCCTATTCCTAAAGCAGTTGTGAAGTAAACTTGTCCCAAAGCTTGCAACCATGTGACCCAATCATATAATGGTTCTAATCTTGGATAGAATAGAAATATAACACCTTCGTACGAGTTTGGTAATGTTAGCGCCCTAATAACTCCTGCAATCAAAATTAAAAAGAGTGCAGGCATGAGAATAGAATTAACTCTCTCAATTCCTTTACTAACTCCTCTAATTATGAAAAATGTGCAGTATGCAGTGGCTATCGCTAAACCAACTACAGAAAGCCATCCAGGGAACACAGAGTTCCAAATTGAGTACAAAAAATCGGAATTAGTTGAGTAGATAATTCCACTTAAGCTTAAACAAAAATATATTACTGTCCACCCAACAACTACGAGATACTGAGAGTTAAGAATGGTTCCAAAGATTACTATTAAATCGCCTACTCGTTTCCAATTTCTTGAACGTCCTATCTTGATTGCAATTTCTTCAAAAGCGCCTGCAGGATTCTTTTTAGTATTTTTTCCAAGTATTGTCTCAGCGATATACGCCGGAATTCCTACCAAAATATAGAAGACTCCATAAATTAATAGAAACGTTGCACCACCATAAACTCCTAACTTAAATGGAAACCTCCAAAGACTGCCAAGTCCAACAGTAGCGGCCATGAATGCAAAAATAGCACCAATCTTAGTTCTCCAAAGCTCTCGCTCTTCGCTCATAATGGCACCATCCAAAAAAAGAAGGCACGGATAACTTAAAATTTTTATATAAATTTTGAGTCGTTCTTGGGCCTCAATTAAATATTTTTTATTGATTGCTTGTTTTTAATAAGATAAAACGAAAAATGAATATCACACTTCTAACTTTGATTGGTCATTTTTAAATAAGTCAGGTTCTATTTTTCTTGCAATCTCTTCAAGACGTTGAAGTATTTCTTTTTTAAAGCCTACAAATATGCCCCCCTCTTTAAGTCCAAGGTATCCGCCAACACGTTTTCCTTTTTCAATAATGTTGAGTCCACTAATTTTTATCTTTGTATACCTATGTTTACCTTTTACGAGCGGTTCTCTTGGAATTACAACAAAGCCATTCTCCTTTCCAACTATTATAGCTCCGTAACCTTCAGCTCTATTTTCAAATTTTAGCTCATCACTTTCTAAGTCCAAATGAGTTATTCTGGCAAGGGCATATCCCTTTATGTGAATATATGCGTCAACATCAACCTTCCAGATATGGTTATTATAAAGAGTTACTTCGACTTTAATGGGAACTTTTCCCTTACAAGGCCCTGTCATAGTGTTCACCTAGATAATCTAGATAGCCTCCTCTATGATAACAAAGAATTTTTTCGTTAATAAAGTTAATTTAGTGAGAAAAATTTCTTAGATTGTTTAAAATTCTCAAATTATTTCTAAAAGCTTGCTTAGATTATCTATGGATTATGTAGCACTATCATAAAATGAGTGGTACATTGGATCAAGCCTAATCACAAATTGCTCTTTATTTAATACCATTCCAGAATTATCTATTCTTAGATGTTGTTAATTATATCATAAAAATAAAAACTTATAAATACATTTCAACTCTCATGAGATTATTGAGAAATAATTTTTAGGAATTAATTAAATTTACTAATTTGATTAGTGATAATTAAAATGCATAATTAAGCTAGCTTATATAAAAAGTATAAATTTTGTGGTATGAGAATATGAAGTTATCAGAAGATATTGATTATAAAATTACCGTTAAACGAATTTGGGTAAAGAACTTCAAAAGCCTTAGGGATTTCAAGTTAGATTTAAGAAAAATAAACATAGTTGTAGGAAAAAATGGATCTGGAAAAACGAATCTCATAGAGGTATTCCAATTATTCAAAGAGATTTTAGATTTTTTATTTGACAAAGAAGTAAATCCTTTTTTAAAGTGGTGGAGCTATGCGAATGTTGTGTGGAATGGTAATGAAAATTTACCAATCACTGTAGGTATTGAGTATGATGTAATCATACCAGAGTGCTTTTTCAGGGGACGTAACGATACGAAAAAGCCCACTACCGCCAAATATGAGATTACTGTAACGGGTGTAGGTGGTGAGTTTAATATATTAGAGGATAGAATTAGCATTCCTAAAATTATTGATATTAAAAATAATCGTAATTCGATTATTATTCAATTTGATACGAATTTAATTAAAAAAATACTTTCCGAAGAAATTTCCTTTGAAAATGCATATTCATTTTTTATAGGTTCTCTGGTACAAATGATATACGATAAAGTTAAAGATCAAATAAGTTTAGATGAGGTTAAAGATCGCTTAAACCAAGAACTCAAGATATTAAAAATGAAATGTTTAAACTACTTAGAAAGACTAAAGGTTCCATTAAAGGTAAAAAACTATCCTGGTACACTCCTATTAGAAGACGTAGTAGATGAAATAAGAACTAGTGTCGATATGGACAATGCTTTGGAACTGGTACATGATATCATTTCTGAAAAATTACACTTTTGCTTAACAAGATTTCTCATAGAAGTGATTGAAGAAATAGCAAAGCAAGAAAAGTTAGAGCTAATAAATATATTTTTTGAACATTTAGGGAAAATGAAGAATACCGAAAAATACTATATAATAGATAGGAGTGAGATAATAAAAATCATATTTCCAGAAATCTTATATTTTGCGAATCAAATTTCAGAAGCTTTAATCGGCGTTTATTTGATAATATCTCGTTCAGTTATCTTAAAGAAAATAGATTTTAAGAGTATTAAAGAGCCTGTGAAACTCAGAAAAGAGCTAGTTTTATCCGAGGATGGTTCAAACTTGGTATCCGTTCTTTATAGCTTAGGAAAAGGTAAAACGCCTAAACGCGTTAAAGTAGCTATTGAATATGCCTTTGGAGAACAATGCAATGTCCTTATCGAACCAACTTCTGATGGTCGAATATATTTAAAATTTCAAGAAAACGGAAAGGAGTGGAGCCCGCCTTCTATTCCAGATGGACTATACAAACTCATAGCATTAGAATTGGCCTTAGAGTATAAAGCACCAATCATTGCAGTTGATGAGATAGAAAATTCATTATATGCCGATATTATACGCTATTTCATAGATGAAGTAAGAAATTCATCATCGATAGCTATTTTAACAACACACTCTCCTGCGGTAATGGATTTTTCCGATCCTGAAGATATTGTGATTTTTAAAAAAGATATAGATAAAGAGACAAAACCGTATCGCCTAAAGAAACCAAAGAAAATTCAAGAAATGCTTAGAGAGGAGGGTATTACACTAAGTGAGTATATTTTATATCGGGAAATATCCGATGAGACGTAAAATGAGGATGTGAACGTCAACATGAATAAGATCGCTATCTTTACTGAAGACACTTATGGTAAACAATTTATTAGTGAAATTATAAAGAAGTTGAAAGACGAGAGGACCATTCTGAGATCAACAAAAATTTCAATTCATGCCATGCCGAGGAGATGTAGCTCCAAGTTGAGTAGAGTTTTAAAACTTCAATGTATAATGGGTTGTCGAAAGATAATATTTATTGTAGATGGTGATGGTAAGGATGAACAAAAGGTTAAAGAAAAAGAACTTATTCATGGATTAGGGCTGAGGTGTCAATTAACTATTATTGTTAACAAGTATGAAATCGAAGAATGGATTCTATACGCCTATAATAGAAAAATCTCAGAGCATCCTAAGCCTAGTGTAGAACTTAAAAAGATTTTTCCAAATTATGAAAAAAATCAGCTTCATAAAGTTTTACAAACTGTATTGCAGGATCAGATAAAATGGAATCGTCTTAAGCAATATGAAAAATTCAAAGAGTTAGTTCGCGAACTAAGAAATTAACTATACTTAACTAGGAGAGCAAAATAGATGTTGCTACCACATTGATCAATCACCTAAACTGTAGTTTTCGGTAACATTTTCAAAAATGAATGATTTATCATTTTAATTCTTTAAATGCCAAAGTAGTATGTTATATTACTCATTTTCAAATATTGTCTAGACTAAGGTAACATATTGAAGGTGGGTGATTTATGAATGATTCGTTAGCGTTTTCCAGCTCTTTTAAGACAAAAACAGTGATAATCACTCACTCTCGATGCTAACAGACTAAAAGAAAAACTTAAATATTTAATTTAGGCGCTGTATGACAGTGGTATTCAGCGAAGAGTTATAAGAATTCATTCCAATAAAGAGAGAAATTATTAAACTGTGAAAAATCCCCTAAGCTAGTTTTATATTCTTAGTAAGTTTCTTTTTAGAAAGTGGTGATTACATGGATGATGAACTTAGGCAAGAGCTTCTGGATATTTTAAGGGAAGAGCCTCCTTTTAAGAGATTCGTCTCGCGTGGGGACATCCCCGATGAAATTGATGTTGAGGGACCACATAAAGATGTTGATGAAGTTGTTACGAAGATAATTCAAAGAACCCTTTATGATAAGCTTCCAAGATTACAACCAATTTTAGGTAGTGCGGGCATTGGGAAAACTCATTATTACTGGGTTCTTAAAAGACTTGAGGAAGATAATGGGTACTCTTGGAAGACAATATACGTTCCCTCACCACCAGCACCTATTAGGATGATGTTACACTTTTATACTTGTTTAATTGATGACTGTGGTGATTGGCTTATTGAAGAGGCCTCTGAAAGCATACTCTCAAAATATTATGAAAAAAGAGGTATTTTTAGAAAAGAGAGTATCGATGAGGTAATTGCTAAAGCTGTTTCGGATTATCCTGGGCTTATGGCAGATGCAATAAAAGCTCTAATTCTCTATAAAATGGACAAGGAGAAAGCAAATTTAGCAAAGCGTTGGCTTTTTGCAGAATGCTTAAATGAAGATGAGCTTGACAGATTAGGTCTTAAAGTAATAATCGAAGATGACGATGTATCTTTAGCCACAATGAAAGTTCTGACGGAAAATATTTCTAAGCCTATTGTCTTTTTCGTTGATGAGATTGAGAGTGTTTATAATATCTACGGCTCCGAAGGAGAGAAAAGATTTCTTGAGGTCATAAAGAAAATATATAACGAGCTAAAGAATGTTACAATCATTGTTTCTTGTTTAAGTGAAGTTTGGGAGAGAGTATACCTATCTGCAGATGAAACTGTTCGCAGCAGAACCGAAGACCCGGTTCATTTAAGATCTTTTACGAAGAACGATCTGAGAGAGTTTATAGAGAAGACAATGTCGACATACTGGGATAAGCAAAATATGGAACCTCCCGAGAACAGAATATTTCCATTTACTGATGAAGATATAGATGAAATTTACACAGCTTCGCAAGGTAATCCAAGAAAAGCTATAAGATACACCATAAATAAGCTAGTTGAAATTCTATTTGGTAAAAAGAAGAAAGTCCAGGAGGTAAAGAAGACTGATGAGACAGTGATTAAGTTTACACCTTCTGTGATTGCAGATTCGATTATCAAGGCACTACGACGATTTGGACTAAAAAATGGAATCGACATTGCTCTTCATATGATTGAAGGGAAGATAAAAAATAGAAAACAGAAGCTAGCTGCACTTATTTCTGTGGTGAAAGATGGTCAAGAATCCATCTATGCGATAGATATTCCTAACGTAAAGTCTTGGAACAGAAGTGGGGGTGTAGCCGTCTACTACGCCGCAAAAAGAATGAAGAACATTATAGAATCAGGAATAGCTAAAAAGGGAATAATACCAATGCCTAAGGGAACATCGGGCAACAAACTGGCAGTGCTACAGAAAGAACTAGGTGAGAAATTAATACTACTTGAATTTGATGAGAATCGCTTAAGAAAGCTAATAGAATGTGTAACCAACGATCAGGACTGTGAGGAAATCGATAAGATTGGCGAGGTTATCCTAAAGGATGTATAACTTATACTATCCTAATTTTTAAAATAAGCTAATCTATGATTAATCTTAATTTTATTTCTTTTTTACGCACATAATTAAACATAGTGAAGATTTGCATAGATAATAATATAAAGGGTTATATTTTATCTTTGAGTTAAATTATCCAAGCAGACTAGGTTATCAGGCAACATTTACAAATGTAACTATTGTTCTAGACACGAATAAGGAGTTCCTTGAAGGTTCTGCTATTGTTGATGGAAAAAATGTGGGCTCCCTTAATGAGTATCTTGACGATGTCATTAAGCTTACAAAGGCAATTTTTGAGTTAACTATAGAGGGTGATTCGCTTGGCCAGCCATTTACATTTCCAATAATAACTCTTATGCTAACTCCTAATTTCGACTGGAATGGCCATAGGTGGGATGATTTAGTAGATACAATTTTCATGTCTTTAGCTTATAGAGGGTCTTCCTACTTGCTTAACGGGTACAACTCTGAAGTGGGATCCTTATATGCTATGTGCTGTAGGTTAACCTTAGATGTATCAAAAATTGCTTCATTAAAACTACTGAGAGAAGAAATGGAAGATGTTAGTGAGTTACTTAGAAAAAAGAAAAGTGCTAGAGGAATCTGGGCAATGCCAGATGCCACAGGTAGCATAGGTGTTGTTACAATAAACCTACCAAGAATCGGAATACTCAATAAGGGAAGCATGGATAAACTTGAGGAGATGCTCTTCGAGAAGATAGAGCTTGCAAGAAAGATTTTCTTAACATGGAGAGAAAAATATGAAACATCCTTAGAAAATGGTTTAATGCCCATGACAAAAGTCTATCTTGGTACATTAGCAAGTCATTATAATACTATAGGACTCTTAGGTCTCCCAGAAATGGTTGCTAATTTCATGCAAAATCCCAACTTGTGGTATGATCTTGAAAGCAAAGAATTGAGAGAAGCAGTTTCTATAATGAAACACATAGTCAGCCTAACTAGGAAGATAATAGAAGAATATGAAGAAAAAGATGGATATTTATATAATGTGGAGGAGGTCCCAGCTGAGTCAACATCGTACAGGCTTGCATTACTCGACTATAATAAGTTTAAGGAATTAGTTAGTAAAAATGAAATTTTAATACCCCAAGAGGGCGAGACTCCTTACTATTCAAATAGTATAATTCCATATTATGCTGACATTTCACTTGGTGAAAGAGTTGAATTTGAGGGAGAAGTGCAGCAAGAGTTCACTGGTGGAGTTATGATGCATATATTCCTTAATGAGACGCCTGACCCGATTGCTTTAAAAAAGTTAGTTTATAGAATTGCTGTAAATACCAAGGTTGTGTATTTCAGTATAACGCCTACTATAGCTACATGCAGAAATTGTGGTTGGCATGGAATCGGTATTTATGAGAAATGTCCAAAGTGTGGAAAGTCTGTTGATCTCTGGAGCAGGATAGTAGGCTACTATAGGCCAATTAAAAATTGGAATATAGGCAAAAAAGCTGAGTTTAAGCAAAGAGTACATTACGGAGGATCAAAGCTTTTAGCGTGATGGGTCCATGAGGAAATCTTTAGTGCTTCATATAGCGGGATGGATAGAAACATCACTTATTGATGTAATTGGAGATGTTTCGTTTGTAATTTGGTTCAACTATTGTAATTTTAGATGTCCCTGGTGTCAAAATGCACATGTGGTGCATGCCAAGGTTACAAGAAGAGTTACAATTGATGAAATATTAGATGCCATAGGGCGAGTTGCAAATATTATAGGCTATGTTCATGTGACTGGAGGAGAACCCACATTACAAGCTGAGGGTTTAAAGGGACTTCTTAAGAGATGCAAAGATGAAATTGGGGTAAAAACCAGCATATCAACAAATGGAAGTAGGCCCATAGTGGTGAAAGATCTAATTGAAAATAAGCTTTTAGATCATATAGCAATCGACATAAAAGCACCACTTAGGGACGAAAGGAAATACAAGCAACTTACTGGTTGTCAAAAAATTACTGACTTCAAAAATGTTCTAAACTCCATAAGGGATACAATAGAACTTTCTCTTAGAAGAATAGAGTTTGTAGAGCTAAGAACCACTATCATCCCTGAAATGTTAAAGAGGGTTGATGTTCTTGATATCATCAAAGATGTAAAAGATTTAGTTTCTTATATAAGTTCAATAATAGAGTGGCTTATGTTTTACAACAATTTATGCCTAGCGATACTATGATAAATAGGGCTTTTAGAGAACTTCCAAAGACCGATTTAAAACTACTGTATGATTTAGCACATGTTGCAAAAAACAAAATTAAAGATATTGAAATTTATATTAGGGCTCAAGAGATTGGAATTCTTAAAATTTAGAGTCCTATTTAAACTTAAAGGAGTTTTTAAGGCTATAGGCACTTATAGTGAGACTCAAAGCCGTAAGAGAGAATATCATACAACTCGTGTAGTATACTTTCTGGATTCTTAATTTTGATTGCATTAAGTATCGATGTATCGAGTTTATATCTATATTTATCATATAGCTGATCCCAAAGAGGAGGAAGGGGCTTCTGTATGATATTATCAATATTTCGAACTATTTGCATAGCACAGTAATTCTCAATAGAGTTTACATTAATTAAAGGTAATTCTAAATAATCATTCTCGACAAACCTCGTCCAAGTATCTGATATCCTTCTTCCTAGTAGTATTAGCGTTGAAATAAAGATCGTGCTATTAAACCAACTAGTAATTATTTTTGAGGTAATGCCATCGTGATCCTTAATTATGTAAAAGTTCTTTGACGCAGAAATATTTTCTTTTGAGTAATTTGCAAATACGCCTCTCTGCTTAAATGATAAATCAACTTTATCAGGGATAAAAACATGACCAAACGGCTTCTTACTCCTTATCTGTTTATATGTATGACTATACCAGTATGCACCATATGCATTAATAGCTGGCTTCGCTGATCCAGAAAGCATTCCCCATTTGATATAATATTGTAAGTCTTTAGGCAGTTCATTGATTTCAACTAGGGGAATTGAGAGAGCATAGCTATTTGATGTTATTTCAATAGAATTACTATAAAGACTGGGTTTTCTAAGAGTTTTTACTAGAAATTTCTTATTTATTTCCAAACAATCTTTATTTTTGAGATTACTAATAACTATACTCTCCCGATCATCCTCTATAATCTTCCAATACTTATTTGGTATAAAAAAGAAGTCTGGACCATACATTTCTACCCTCTAACGATGCTTCTATTGCCTAAAATCTCATTCCCAAATCCTAAAGTGCCATTTTTTAATCCTTGGTTGAAAATATTTACTACTATTTTCCTAAACTTTTTATTTTCCAAAAGTGAAAGCCAGTTGGTATCTATAAATCCTGGGAGATTATAGATGTTAATTAGGTAATCGTCTATGTTATGTGAGTCTTTCCTCATAATAATTCTTGCAACGTCCTTTTCTGCACCATTTAATCTCATGAAAACTGTTTCTGTGTTTCTATTAACTTCTTTTATAGCAACTATTATGACTTCTTTAAATCCGCTATCTTCCGAAAATGATATCTTAGACGTGTGATCTATAAATCCCAATAAGGTATATTTTTCCCTTAGAAGTTTTTTATATCCTCTACCATACAGCGTATAAAAAGTTGAGGCAGGAAGAACTGCTGCAAGTAAACCATTATCATTCAGAATAAAGTCTGCTAGAAACATTGATAATACTTGCAAGCCTGTTTCTCTTCGGGTTAAGTATCTTTCATAGCCTAATTTCATTATTATCTCAAGTATGTGATCTCTGTAATTTCTATCCAAATGCAACCATCTAGTAAATGGTGGATTGGTTAGGATGGCATCTGCTTTCGGAATAGGTGAAGTGGAGGATAAAAAGAGCTTTGGAATTACTTTAAAAGAGTCACCTACAATAATTGTAACTTTTTCCATTTCTCCATTTATAGCTTCTAAAATAGATGCATACGCTACTAATGCAGATAGGGGGAATTTCTCAATACCCCACACTTTCTGTATTCTACTTGCACCAATTTTTTGAATAGCGGTTGTTAGTGTTCTTGCAGATCCTACAAAAGGATCAGCGAGGACTACACTTTTCTTCTTACGCTCCTTGAGGAATTCATAAGTTATGTTTGCCATTAAGTTTACTCCTTCATTGACTGTATAAAATGCAGCTAATCTCTTTCTCTTTTTCTCGGGTATGACTTTTTGAACTTCAGTCTGGCACTCTCTAATCGAATATTTAATTTTCTTTATTTCTTCTTTAATAAGATCTATCTCTTTAGAGCTTAACTTATTAAAGTTTGATAAAACTGGAAGTTTTGATTCTTTTAATGACTCAATATCACTTTTTAGGTATTTCAGTATTGCTTTTAGACAAGTTACAAGTATCTTAAAGCTTTTTGGTGTGGGCTCTATGCCCATTTTTACTAATATCTCTGCTTTTTTATTCATTTTAACACCTTATTTTGCGATATTCTCTACTACATAATATATAAGACACTCATGACAATTAAGTATGAATATCATCAGTACTTCCGTACTATTTTCGAAATAAATATGCTCCTAGACACCAAGATTCGCCTCAGTCCCCATGAAATTTCGAAATCCCAATAAATAATTTTCACAGCCAATACGGATTTTTCACCTAATTAGTGCGGGAGTACTGCTCATGCAAAAATAAAAAATAAAAAAAATTAGATATATTCTATGACTGGAGAGATGAGTTTTTGCTTCATAACATCTACGAATCCTTTATCTGTAATAGCATAGAGTGGAATTGCTGCTAGTGGAATGAATATCAAGAACATAAATGGATGATAAATTGTTGAACCTAATTTGTGCGTAGCTTCTTTGAGCTTTTCAACTTTATCTGCAACAACCTCAGGTGGCTCATCTGACATTAATCCTGCAATTGGAAGTGACAGTTCTGCTAAAATTTCTCCATTCTTTACAACTACTTGTCCTCCTTGTAACTCTGCAACCCTATTTACAGCGTGTGCCATATCTTCTAAGTTTGTCCCTAATACGACAATATTATGATTATCATGAGCCATGCTTGAAGCAAAAGCACCCTCCTTTAGGTTAAAGCCTCTTATAAAGGCGCTTCCCACATCACCAGTTTTTCCGTGACGTTCTATAACTGAAATTTGAGCTAGATCTCTTGATGGATCAGGATAAACTACACCATCTTTGATTTCAAAGACATCCTCATCATGCTCTACTATTGGAATTGTAGGAGGTACTTTCATGACAATTAGTTTGACTTTACCACTACTCTTCTCAACTCTAAATTTCAGATCATCAGGCTCTATTTTCTTCTTCAATTTTACTGTATTAAGAAGCACGGGGTCATGTTCAGGCAATGGAAAATCTTTAACCATCTTTCCATCTTTAGCGACCATTTCGCCATTAGCTATTACCGTTTTAACATTGAATTTTTCTAAATCATCAACTAGCAGAATATCAGCGTATCTTCCAGGAGTTAATGAGCCAACTTCATAGTCAACACGATAGTTCTCAGCTGTGTTAATAGTAACCATCTGAATAGCTGTTATTGGATCCACACCCTCCTCAATGGCTCTCCTTATCAAGTGATCAAGATGACCATCTTTGAGTAGATCAGGAGCGTCTACATCATCCGTAATCATAATTGCGTATCTAGGATCCACCTTTTTCTCGGTAATAACTTTAATAGTTTCATGTAGGTTTTTAGCAACTGAGCCTTCTCGCATCATTAATCGAATTCCATTTCTAATCCTTTGCCAAGCCTCTTCAGTTGTGAATGATTCGTGATCTGAACGAATACCAAAAACAGCATAAGCAGATAACATAGCATCCTTTAATGTAGGAGCGTGCCCTTCAAGAGTCACTTTTGCATTTTTAGCATATTCTATTGCCTTTAAATAGCTGGGATCGCCCATCAGAACATTCATCGCAACAATTTCACTTAATCCTACTGCGTTAGGAATTTGTAATAATTCTTTTACATCTTCAGGTCCTAACTCACCACCCGTTGTTTCAAGACCTGGATGAAAAGGTATTTTAACTGGAACTATAAAATAGAGTTTCAGTGGGGTTTTATTTGCTTCATCTATCGTTGCTTTAATTCCTTTTACACCTGAGACTATTCCCACCTCATGGAAATCACACATAACTGCTGTGGTACCATGAGGCATTACAGCTTGAGCAAAACGAGCGTAGCTTAAGAGACTAGTTTCTACATGAACATGACCATCAATTAAGCCTGGAACAATATATGCTCCGTTTGCATCAATAACTTTTGTGTTATCACCTACTGTGTAGTCAACATTACCTATTGCTGCAATTCTTTTTCCTGTTACTGCTATACCACCTTCAAAAGTCTCCCTAGTTATAGTATTGACGATGACACCATTTTTTATAACAAGGTCGGCAGAGCGCTTACCTAATGCTGTTAAAACTACATCTTGAATATTTTCCACACCTAACCACTCCACAGATATTTATAAAAGTTAGAATTATAGAAGTATTTAAAATTTTGTACTAAATCGCTATAGAAGCCGCCTATGAGATTAACTTATGGCCCGATGTGACCTATTACCGTCTGGACAATCACTTTCTTTAATCCCGTACTTTCCAACACCTTTTTTACTTTGAGCATTTCCTCAGGAGAGGGTTGTTTTATATTTAATCTTCTAAATTCTGGTCTGTAATCAAGTACGCATACTTGTAAATCGGGATCTATAGAACAGAGCTTATCTCCAATTTTGTATAACTCGTCCATTGTGGGATAGAAAAACTTATTGTATGGAATTCCTACGCCCATAAAAACGCGTTCTGGATAATAATTATCAGCTATATATTTCACTGCGTTCCATTCCGTATTTAGATATTTTTCTGCTAGTTCTCTATCTTCAATATTTGTTATTAGCTGAAAAGTTTCAACACGTAATCCCTTTAAGTCAGGACCTATATCTGTAATACCAGCATCCAAGATTAGTTCATCAATGTAATCCTTAGTAAGGATTGTTGCATTTGTGTCTAAATGGAAGCGAGCTTTCTCATCTTTATTTAGTTTTCTCAATTCCTTGAAAAATTGAATTAACCATCTCCTATTTATAGTAGGCTCGCCACCACTGATAGCCATCCTATCAACATGATAGTAATGTCTTATTGAGGTTAATATTTTTGCAGCTTCTTGAGGTGTCATTGGCTTTACTGAGCTATTATATGTCACAAAATAATTCTGACATGTTGGGCAACGTAAATTACAACCAGCGGTAAAACAAGCAACTTCTACGTACTTGTATCCTTTGAGCCAATAGGGAGTGCCCACACCTCCAACTGTATGCGGAGAGAAACCTTCAACTCTTCTGAGTGGTACAGCTTTCTCAATATTAGTTGATATAACCATGCCATCTTCTACACGAGTATGGCAGCTTGGCATTAATTTGCCATTAATTAAAACGGCACATGCAAAACAACCACCAGTATGACATGGAGCAAACAATTTATCTCTTTCGGGGTACTGAGAGAATGCATATCCGCATATCTCAAGAGCATCTTTAACCGTTATATACTCTGGGACCAAATATTCAACACCATCAATAACGATCTTTATATTTTTTCTTGGATAATCATCAATAACGGGTTCTATCGCATTATAAGGGCATCCTAAATAGCAGGACATGCATGCTATACAATGCTCTTTGCTTGGACAAGAAATTACAGTTTCACAAAAGCCGCAGTTTCTGCATTTTTCCTTAATTTTAATATACTTTTTCATCATATTTCTCAAAAAGTTTAAATCTTGATACTTTAATAAGCTTTCTGTATATTAGAGGAGGAGGTGAGCATGAAAATTAGTGCACTTTCGATAATAATTATTAGTAAAATTAATAACTGTTTGGCAAAAAAGTTATATTTAATTATATGTGGAATGGTAAATAGTTTATTGTTTTTAGCGGGATGATCGATAACTCGACATGGGTGCTTTGAATGATTTCAATTCTTTATGATGACAAAAGCATTTCGTGGTCCCTTATCACTTTGCTCAAGAAATTACCTATTGATGATATTATGATAGTTAATATTCCATCTACAGACTTTACACTTAGAAGTGGAATTCATATATCACTAAGTTTTACCCGTTTAGTTAAGCGTTTGGCGCAGAAGAAAATAAGAAGTACGGGTCATTTTTCAAGCATTCTTAGAGAGTTAGATATTTTGGATAGAGACATTCCAGATATAGATTTAGCATTGTGTATAGCACAGACATTATGGATGAAAAATGATCTAAGACTCCTTGAGTTCTATAAAAGAATTAGCCTGATCTTAAATATCAAATATAAATTATACACACTATTAGACCCCCCTCCCTCAATGTCAATAAAAACATCTCTAGGCGAGTTAGACCCTATTAGCTTCCGAAAATTAAGAAAAGTTCCAGACATCAAATCTATAGATTTTGTCAACTTAGACAAATCTAATATCATTAAGGAGACAAAAGAGGCTTTGCGACATAGTAGTAAAGTCTTATTATTTCAAACAACACCTTTATCAATGTATCTGCTTAAGTCAATAGGCGGTCTTAATAAAATGCTTGAGGAGTTTAAAGGAAGTATCATTTACCTTCTACCAAGGAGACTTTCCTCGTCTGATAAAGCTATTTTGAAAAAATTGGGATATGCTGAAGATATGGAAGGACTTATTGATTTCTCTTGTGAAAGGGTAGATGTAATAATATTTGATGATAAGCATACCAACATAGTTGAAAATTCGTCAAAGTACAATGTAACGCTTTATCCAATGTCCTACAATACTAATGATAAAGAAACATTAAAAAGATTTATTGATGATCTGCTTACGATTCTGTATAAGTAGAAGGTGCCCACTTTGAGGATAATTCATATTGTCGTTCCTCGTGAACGTGCAGAAATAATGCAGACAATCTTAAATAAGCTGGGTGTCAGATTCTCTGTAATCAGCGATGAAAAAAACTCACTTTTTTTAGTTACAGAGCGAGATGAAAATGTTGAAATTGTAATTGATGAAATTAAAAAACTAGGAGTTGGAGATCTCTACGGGAGCTTTCAAGTTTATGCTCCAGAATATGCTAGTGGCGAGGTTGAGGTAAAAGTCAAAAGAATACCATCCAAGAGAGCATCTAGAGAGGAGATTCTTGCAGATGTTCAAGAATTGGCTAGATTAGATAGGAATTATATCCTATATAGCATATTGGCGGCTATGCTGGCAACCTTAGGACTATTAACAAATAATCTTGTTATCATTATTGCTTCCATGATCATTGCTCCTTTCATAGGCCCGATCTTAGGCACCTCGCTAGGAATTGTACTTAACATTGACCAGTTAAGAAAAGAGAGTATGTTATCAGAATTTATAGGAATTGGCCTATCAATATTGACTGGCTTTCTATTTTCAATGATCATGCCACACACAGTGCCAACAACTCAAATAATGCTTCGGGCACACCCAACCTATGTTGATGTTCTTTTTGCTGTTGTGGCTGGATTTGCTGTGGCTATCAGTGTGGTTAGCGTAACATCTATGGCATTAGTTGGTGTAGCTATTGCTGCGTCGATACTACCTCCAGCTGCAAATATCGGTATTGGATTAACTTTTCTTATAAAGGGATCACCATATGCATATGACATAATTTTTGGTTCTACCCTATTACTTGTAATAAACATTCTAGCAATAACTACAATGAGCATAGTGTTCTTCTGGTTCGAAGGCCTAACACCAGGTGAGTCAATAAGGAAAAAACTAATTGCTAGAAAGGTTGTTAAGAGAAGGTTAATTGCTGTTACCTTTGCATTAATCGTTGTTTTGGTTCCAATTATTCATTCCGCAGTAATTCACTACAAACAAGAGGAATTTGAAAGTAAAGTACGAAGCTCTGTAATTTCATATATTTCCGATAATTATCCTGATGTTGAAATCATAAACCTTGAAGTATCTTATATAGAGAGTAAGAATGTAACCTACATTTATTTGACTATTGGTGTGAATAATGTAAGTCAATCACTAAACAACATAGCAAGCGATATAGCTGAATATATTGAAAATGAATACCATGTAAAAGCTAAAGTTTATGTTAGCATATCACTTACCAATGGTTTCTCTAGTACATTCAGTTATCCAAAAGCAAATCTTATGAGACACTACAAAATCGCTATGCTAAACTCTTAGAGAGTATATCTTTAGCATCGTCAAGTCTGGAGAAGACAAATGGAACAATAAGTTCTTGCAATGTTAAAGAGCCATGAGTTGCCTTAAGCTCACGTGGTATAATTTCCTCTTTTTTATTTTCATCCGTTTTAACTTTCAAACTCGCGTTTTCATAAAAGATGACTTGAACATTACCAATTCTTGTAATAACGCGATCTTTATTTTGAATAGTTAACTTAGGATAAAGTTTGTTAATTTTGTCTTTGGTCTCGATAACGATTCCGTTCCCATTAATTTTCTCACCAATCCAATTAATGAAGGTATTAATGTACTCATCCTTAACATAAAAATGGTATACGCGTCCACTCACACCAGGGGGATATTTAAGCCAATCCTTTATTTCATCAATTTCATCTTTCTCAATGACCACTCTCTTTTCCTCATGCAAATCAACTTGCCCATGATCCGCGAATATGAAAAGAGAAGCCTTTTTGAGTATGCTATCATTTAAAGATTTCAAAAGCCACCACAGGTGTTGTTCTATTACTCTCATCTGAAATTTGTATTCATCGCTATATGGCCCGTAAAGATGAGCAATCTCGTCCAACTCGGCCAAATAAACCTCAATAAATATTTTCTTCTCTGAATATTTTTCTAAGATTTGCTTAATTATTGCCATGCAGTCGACTAACGTATCAAAACCCACAACGTAATTAAAGTCGTCAATCAGAAACCAACTGAGCCCCCTTTTTGAAATTCTTTTAAGGAGCACTTTAGCTCTCATAAAATCGTCATCAGCAATTATGTTATCAAAGATCATTGAGTTCCATAGAAATTTTCTAACATTGACACCAACCATCGGTAAGGCATCAATAACTTTATAATTTGGCGTTAACATTGCTATTGTATCAACGATATTTCCAATCTCGTCGATGTATATCTTATGACCAAGAATACCATGCTCCTCAGGAGGAGATGCCGTAGCTATTGATGTCAAAACAGCAGGAGTTATTGTTGGGAAAATGGAGGATAATAAAATACCAGAGTCGTGTTCAAACATTTTTGTAAGAAGTATCGACTGGCTGATATTCCTATAACCTATTGTATCTATGAGAAAGGATATAACATATTTTGAGTCCAAAACTTCTCTATCGTCTAATACTTTTTTAATCTCTCTCTTTGTCAAGAGGCTATCTTTATTCTTTACATTTACCCCTTCCACCGCTAATAAACTTGTAGATAAGGCTTTGTAAACATTGTACTCATAGTTAGGGAGAAATAATTTTTCAGTCCTAAGTAAAGGTTTAACTAGACGCCTCGCCTGCTTCTCTATGTTTGATAACTCCAATTTCTTCACCATTATCATTTATAACCAGTTTTAGTACAGTTTATTTAACTAAAATCGTTTGTCCTCAAAACATCAATATAGTTTCCTTCCTCATCTAAAAATATTTTCACAAGCTCGTACTTTATAAAAAATATTATTAAAATGACCTAATATAGCTGTTGGGAAACATCATAAAAATGGAAAAGAAATTATTATTGTTGCATGGCTATATATTTTTCTAAGACAGCTTTGAAGGCCAAATTTATTATCATTTATCTTCACTCACTAAAAAACTTATTTATTAAATTTTTACAAGGCTCATACTATCTAGTACTTTACTTTTAGTTTATTTTGCAAAAGTAGAGTGAGCCTATTCTATATAATTGGAAAACAAATAGGCCCTACCCACCCTACTTTGCCGTACTTATTAGTCATTAAATAACAATTTATATAGTACTATTATACATAGTGTTGAATCTTATTTATATCATTTTAATCTAATTATCTTGTGAAAGAGTCTTAAATAATTTACTTTAGTTCAAAAATCAAGGATCTATCGTATGAGATTCTGGTTTGTGTCATTTCAAAGAAATATGATAAGAAAACAAAAAATAATAAAATTATATTATCATGTATAATTTTTTTCAAAAATTGAGATATCATTTTACCATTATTTACATATATTTTTATACTAAATTTAGATTTTTTCAATTGGTGAGTTTTATGGTGAAGGATAATGTGATGGTTGTTGGAGCTGGTGAAGTTGGTAGATTCGCCGTTGAGTATTTGGCACACTATCCTATCGTGAGAGAACTGATAATAGTAGATATAAATGAAATGCGTGGAAAAATGGTTGCCTACAATGCGGAAATCGCTGCTGCTATTCATAAATATTATCCCCGTATAGTATACGAGAAACTTGACATAGCAGATACTGAAAGAGTTGTGGATGTTCTTAGAAAGTATAAACCTAAAGTAATATTGCATGTGGCTACTTTATTGTCCTCATTTTACTATCAGCGTCTTGCAAAAGCGTATATTAAAGCGTATAAGCTACCCTATAAATCTCACTTAGCAGGGCATACATTTGCAAAAGATTTCTACTTAATCTACAAACTTATGCAAGCTGTGAAGCAGTCAGATATTGATACTAGGGTTGTTAATCTATCATTCCCCGATAATACACATATAGCTTTAGGCAAATTAGGATTGGCTCCAACAATAGGTGCTGGAACTATAGACCTAACAGTTCATGGTATTAAAAAACATGTTTCTGAGATGCTAAATATAGAGAAGCATAATGTTAATGTAGTGATGGTAGCGCATCATGCAATTAGGACTCAAGACGCAAAATATGTGCCATTCTACCTGAAAATTGAAAAAATAAATGGTGAAGATCTCACAAATAAGTTTGACTTAGTTGAGGTTGTAAATAAAGGAACATACTATACAGGCGTTTGGGGTGGAGGCAATTCACCAATGACAGCAGCATCTGCAGTTGATAATGTAATAGCTTTATTGAGTGATTCAGGAGTTATAAAACACGCTCCTGGTCCAGCTGGTCTTCCTGGTGGATGGCCAGTAGAGATAACATGGGATGAAGTAAAGGTTGTGCTACCTCCAGAAGTATCTATGGAGAAAGCAATGGAAATGAATATTGAGGGTATGAAACTTGATGGTATTGAACGCGTTGAGAACGACGGCACTGTTGTTTTCACAAAGGAAACTGTTGAGTATATGGCTACAGCATTAGATATGCACTGGACGAAAGTTAAGCCCGATGAAACACTAGACATGTCAAAAGAACTTATTGAAGCATACCACAAACTTGAAGAAAAATTAAGAAAAGAGGGAATTATAAAATAGATTCACCTCTCTATTTTTATTAAATGATGTTTATTTTCTACGTTGGTGCAACATTATCGCAATTCCTATTATAGCAATTATTGCAATTCCAGCAGCGACATATATTAAGGGCATAAACTCACCTTTAGGTTTTCAACAGAAAAATGATAGTGCATCTTTTATTGTTATCGAATTGTCATAGATATCCGTAGCTATTATATCTACACTAAATTCTCCTATTCCTGATATAGTAAAGTTGCCTGTTACTATATTATCATCAACAATGGCTTCTGTTTCTACATAATACCCCAGCTGCTATCAAATCGGATTTTATTTCAGAATGGGCCTGTGACTTTGATTTCGTCTATAACACTTGCCTTCGCAAGCACGAGAGGCCCATGACATATTGCTGCCAAAACTAAACCTTTTTTGATAAGCCTCTTTGACTAAATCTAAGACAAATTGATGTTCTACAATCTTATGGGTAAGGTTATTAGAGAGGTTTATTATTTCGATGAGCTTGGTGAGCATAATACAGATGATGTTATTAATGCCGTAAGAAATGCATTAAAGAAACTAATATAAAGTATTATTCGTTGCAAGCACATCTGGCAAGACGGCCTTAAAATTTGCAGAAGCCCTAATAATAATTGATAGAATCCCGTACAATTTTTATGATTCAGTTTTAGAATTAGTGAAATGACATGTTCCTATAGTTGAACATGTTGTGGGAGATATCTTGGCATTTGTGGGAGGTCAGGGATTAAAAGTGGCTGTTGAAATAGTGTTCGTGGCAGTACAAGGTGGCTATATTAAACCAGGTGACGAGGTAATCTCAGTTGCGGGCTATGGTGGAGGTGCAAATACCGCTATAATAGTAAAAGCTAGTTTTCCAGAAATGTTATTCTCTGCGGATGTAGATAAATGACTTGAGATAAGAGAAATATTAGCTATGCCCAGAAAGAAGAAGTGGTGGGATTGGGACAAAAGAGCATGCCCTAAATGATAAGGAAAGAGGTTAGCAATCTCTTCTAATTTTTTCAAGAAAGCTATTTAACTTTCTATTGAATATTTTCATTAGCACAGGGTATATTACTCGCAAATGAACAGGCAATCCTTTACCACTTGTAACATCTAATACTAATTTAGGCACATCCTTAGACGTGCCTAAGTCTTCAAGGAAGGTAAAACCTTTCAATAAGTAGTCATCTCTTCCATTCCACTCGTGCACGTCAAATACCTTATTCAACTTGCTATCAATAGTAGCATCGGCCACTATCCATTTATCTAAGTATACTTCTGCTGCAACATGATAAATTATTCTATCTCCTCTAAATTTCTTCTTAGATTTTGAAAATAGTAAATTGTTTATCTTCGCTACTGTTTCATCGGAGAATTTCACTTTCCAAGTGTGGAAACGACTTGGGATTCCAATTGATCTATATAGAGCAACTTGCAGAATTGCTTTTGATACACATATTAGTGGCTTATTCCTATTTCTCAGTACTTCGGACGCTTTATAAATAGGCGAGGCTCCAAATTTTAAGTCGCGAATGAAATTAAAAATTCTAATTGCGGCATTAATATTACACGTAGAGCCCTCTATTAATCTTTCTGCAAATCTTCTAATTTCTTGAGTTATATCCACATATTTGGTGGGCTCTAAGTATGATTCCAAAACAATCACCGGATTACTATTTTGTTTATACTTACTTTATTTCTCTTTATTTTAAGAAATCAGATGTTGTAATTATTTCGAGAAGGGCAGCGCTAGACCATGCTTGAAGTGGATTGGCTATTGCACGATGTGCAGCCTTAGTGGGTATAGATAGATCAACAATTTCATTGCCTACAAATGTATAAAACTCAGGGATTTTATTGAGTTTTTGATAAGCTCGTAGTAAAGCTTGTTTTATCTTCTCAGCTTGCTCATAATAACCAAGTTCCTGCAATCCCTTATAAATAATCCAATTATCATGAGGCCATATGGAGCCAAGGTGATAACTATAGGGATCAAAGTCTGGAGCTCTTGTAGAATGAGTTCTTATGCCATAGGGTGTCCATAAATCTTCTTGAAAAAGGCGTTTAACTACATAATCTATTTTGTCTCTATTAACAATTCCAGTAAAGAGAAGATGTCCAGGATTAGAGGAAGCAACCTTTTTCTGTTTTTTCTCCCCATCAAGGGCTAATGCAAAATATTTCTCCTCATCCATCCAAAAATCTCGATTAAACTTTCTCTTTAACTCTTCGGCTTTTTTCATAGCCTTTTCTACAATATCATTATTTCTACCAAGTTTCTGAGCAATATAAATTAAGCTTTGATAAGCAGCATAAACGTAACCTTGGACTTCAACAATAGCCACAGGAGGCTTAATTTTTAGATGATCCTCAGATCCATCTCGCCATCCTTGATGGAAAAGGCCATGAGTATTCATTCTCTGATATTCTATGTAACCATCGCCATCTTTATCTCCGTATATAATGATCCAGTTGAAAGCTGCTTGAAGGTTTTCCCATATTTTTGCTATGAAAGCGATATCATTAGTATTTTTGAGATATTTTGCTGCTAGAATTATGTAAAGAGGCGTACTATCAATACTTCCGTAATATGGAAATTTCCATTCTGGCATTTCTGCCTGATCCTTAGGATTAAATCTATGCTCATGCAAAATTTTTCCAGGTTCTTCTTCAGATTTTAAATCTATGGTCTTCCCCTGGTATTCTGATAATATTTGAAGTGTGGCTTGAGCTATTGATGGATCTATTCTTAACATTTGCCATGCAGAGATTATAGAATCGCGACCAAAAAGAGTATTATACCTCGGGTATCCAGCATTAAGATAACCTCTTTGACTCTTTAGTATTCTTATATCACGATAAAGTCTCTGTTTTAGCTCGTCTATTTTCACGCAGCTCCCTCTTCTTACAATTATTAGTAACTATTTTCCATTCTAAAAAGTAGAATAATAAAGGGTTATATTGTTTTTAACTCTTTAAATAGTCTTAGGTAATCCTTAAGGTGTCTAGTTATTAAAAAGTTCTTTTTCACATACTCTATTCCTTTAATTCCCATTTGCCTAGCCTTTTCAGGGTGTTTGAGCAAGTATATTATCTTTTCAGCTGCTTCTTTAATGCTATCTACAAGGAAGCCATTAACACCATCTATTACTTGTAGAGGAATTCCTCCTGCACGACTACCTACTACTGGAACACCCTTCCATAGAGATTCTGCTACAACTAAGCCAAAACCCTCACGGATTGATTTTAATAAAGCTACGTCTGTTGCTCTTTGAAACGCATTAACCTCTATGTTGCCAACACCTATTAGATTTGTCAATAGGTGAATATCATAATCGTTTCCAGCATATCTAGCTGTTTTCTCGTACCAATACCATCCTTCCGGGTCATCAAGTGCCATAGCGGTTATGAGTAAAAGTTGAGTATCTGGTATTTTCTTCTTCACAATTCTATAAGTGTCTATGACTCCTAGTGGGTCTTTCCATGGATCAAATCTCCCAACTTGAGTTATTATCGGCCTCTCTGGATCTACATCATACTTTTCCAAGATTGAAATAACTTGACTTTCACTCAGAGGCTTATTTTTATCACTAAGTGGGTCTATTGAGGGGGGGATAATTGCTATCTTTTTCACCTCTAATCCTTCTTTAACATAATCTTTCAACGTGAATATGGCTGCATCATATAACTTGATATACTTCGACACAAACTTCCAAATGTAAGGATTTGGAGTTGATGCGTCAATGTGACATCGCCATATCCATTTTGACGTAGATTTACGAGGATAATAACTTATAATAGCGAGTGGCTGAGGGTCATGAATTATAACAAAATCATGATCCATTTTCAATTTTTCCGCATTTATCTTACTATTACGTAAATATATTTCCTTTTCCTTTTTAGAAAGAGTAACATTATCACCTTGAATGCCATTATGAAGTTTTGTTTTTGTGATCGTAAAAAATTCTAAATCTCCCTCAATTACACCCCAAGACGTATTCAAACCAACGTTTCTCATTAAAGGGATTAGGCTATGTAGGATTTCAGCAACACCACCTCCGAGCGATGTTGAGTTTACATGAATCACTGAAGATCCACGAAGGTCGTCTGCCATTGACTTTATAGTTTCTATTTCTTCCTCACCTACTATATTTCTGTAATCATTTAGTTTATTTCTTCCTATAGGTTCAGCCATTGACATTCTTCACACCATATTAAGGTTTACGTTACTCATGGAAGTAAGCTTGTATATTACTGGGAATAATTATTATTTATCACTTACGTGATTGCCCTACTAGTTCTTTTATCAAAAATGTATAACTTTTCTTTATTAAATATCATCCAAATTTCCTCTCCGCTCTGAGCCTTGAAGTCTGCTTTCTCTTCAACTTTGAATATCGTATCACCTACTTCTATGTTAACTATAGCCTTTCTTCCAAGAGGTTCTATTACGTATACTTTAGCTTTAATACCCCCTTCTACAGGTTTTTTACTTAATGTGATATCCTCTGGTCTAATTCCAAATACAAGTTCACTGCTTGTAGCATTTTTCTTTATTAGGTCACTGAGATTTGTAACATCAAGCATGAAAAAACCAGTGTCTATGAAAGCCTTTCCTTCCTTCTCTACAAAACTGCCATCCATAAAGTTCATAGGTGGGCTGCCGATGAAGCCCGCTACAAATAAATTTGCTGGATGTGTATATATTTCTTCTGCAGTTCCAACTTGTTGCAAACGACCATCATTCAGAAGCGCAATTCGATCAGACATTGTCATGGCCTCTACTTGATCATGAGTAACATATATTGTTGTCACACCTAGTCTTTTCTGTAATGTTTTTAGCTCTGCTCTCATATAAACTCTTAACTTGGCATCTAAATTACTTAATGGCTCATCCATTAGGAAAACATTTGGTTCTCTTACTATGGCTCTACCTAAAGCGACTCTTTGTTGTTGTCCTCCACTCAGCTCCCCAGGTTTACGTTCCAAAAGTTCACTTATTTGTAGCAATTCTGCGACTTCTCTAACTTTCCTTTCAATTTCATTTCGAGGATACTTACGCATTCTAAGAGGAAATGCTATGTTATCGAATACAGTCATATGCGGGTATAATGCCCAATTCTGGAAAACCATTGCAATATTTCTATCTCTTGTGGGAACATCATTGACTAGTTCATCCCCTATGTATATATTACCGCTAGTTGGAGTTTCTAGACCAGCAATGCATCTTAATGTTGTTGTTTTCCCGCAACCCGACGGACCAAGAAGCACTAAGAACTCCTTATCTTTAATATGTAAATTTATATCTTCTATTGCTCTAACCTTTCCAAAATATTTAGTTAAATGTTCAAGAACAACGTCAACCACAGGTAGACCTCCATTTATTAATGAATTATATATACCATCATACATTAACATTTTGTAAATTGTATATCTATCTCAAAATCGTATAGTGTATAAATAAAAATTTAACCTTTAATTACCCAGCCCACCATACCTCTAACGTAGTATTTTTGAAGAAGAGTATAAACTATAACTGGAATTGCCATAACTAATATAGCACCAGCAGATAGCAGATCCCATGGCACATGATGCCTCCCTTTCATCCAAGCGAGGCACTGAGTAGCAACTAATTTATCAGAAGAATATATGAAAAGGAGAGCGAAAAAGAAATCATTCCAAACCCATGTAAATTGTAAAGCTGCTACTGACAGTAGAGCTGGCATTGACATCGGAAGAACTATCTTTGCGAAAATCTGAAAATCTGAAGCACCATCTACTTTTGCAGCTTCCTCTATTTCAATAGGGAGTGTAAGAAAGAAATTTCTTAAGAACAGGATAATCCATGGAAGCCCCCATGCGGTATGAACAAGAATTAATCCAAGGTAAGTATTTACAAGATTAAGTTTTACCATTATTTGAAAGAGCGGTATAGCGACCATTTGTTGCGGCATTGCCATTATAACTACAATGACAACAAATAAATATGTCTTAATGGGAAAACTGAACCTTGCAAATCCATAAGCTGCTAATGCTGCTATAAATATTGGTATTATTGTTGCAAAAGTCGCAATTATGAGCGAATTAGCAAGACCAGTACTTAATGGGAGAGTGGGATGATTTAAGACACCTATAAAGTTTTCATATGTTGAATGAAATTCCGAGAAATCCCACCATCCATGTAAAACTTCTCTTATAGGTCTTATTGCCACCATAAAAATGCCAACAACTGGTAAAATCCATATTATAGCAATTATCCATGCTATTATATTAGCTACTATTGTAGAAACTTTTATCTTCATAGTCACTTCCTCCCTATTGCAGTTTTTGCTATCCATATAGCTGGTGGTAATGTTAATAATGTTAGAAGTGTTGCTAAAGCTGCAGCTTGGTTATATTTAAAGTATACAAAGCCCTTAAAATACATCAGAAGAGCTAAAACGTTAGAGGACCACCCTGGGCCTCCTAATGTAGCAACATATATGATATCGAATATTTTTAATTCATACAATACAGACATAACTATAACAACAAGAGTAGCAGGTTTTAATAAGGGAAGTGTAATATGTATAAATTTCTGAAATGATGATGCACCATCAATTTCAGCTGCTTCGTAATATTCACGAGGAATCGTAGATAACGCCGCAGAATACACGATCATGCTAAAGCCAGTCCACATCCATACGCCACTAAGGATTGTAGCAATCAAAGCAGTTTCTGGATGGGCTACCCATGAAATATCGGCAAGAGCATGTATTCCCATTAGCCTCAGAATAACATTTACTATTCCAATATCTTTGTCGAAAAGAAACACCGCCATTAATCCACCCACAACCATGGGCATTACCATTCCTAAGAAAATCATAGACTTTACTATTGATGCTCCCTTAACATCTTTTAAAATAATTGCAAAAAAGAGCCCCAAAAGTACAGATAAGGGAAGATGAATTGCTATCCATACAGCATTATGCACTAATGCTCCCCAGGGAGGCGACATTGTGAGAAATCTATCTGAATTAATTATCTCTTTACTTTTTAAAAGTTCTAAATAGTTACGTAATCCTACAAATTCTCCATCTGGTGAGAGAAAACTAAGCCATAACGTTTGAATAACGGGATATATTACAAACACGATAAGAAGAATCATAGCAGGCGTTAAAAAAAATAAAATAGAAGGAAGATTCTTATGTCTCATACTAACATCACCTGACTGTTTTATTAAGGTGCTTTTGATTCTATATTTTGTAGTACGGTCTCCCATTCATCTGGATGTACCCATAGATACTTCAATTGATCCCAGAAGTTGGTCTGGAACTCTCCACCAATTGTATCATCAAGGTCAGTAACAGCTGTTGCTCCTTCTAGAAGTTGAGCAACTCTCTTATCAACCTCTGGATAATCATCAAGCGACACGCCAAGATTTGTAGCTATATGACCTCCTTGTTTTACTTGTATTGTCTGTCCCTCAGCGCTTGAGAGGAACTTAACCAGCTCTTTAGCTTCGTCTGGATGTTCTGTGTATTTTGGTATAAAGCAAAAGTCTGGGCAGAAGACAAACGCTTCTGCTCCTGGTAAGGAGAAGACACCTAAATCACTAGCATTTTCTACCATACCAGTTATCCAACTGCCCATGAAATATAATGCATATTTTCCTGCCCACCAATCTTCTAATATCAAGGTCCAATCTTTAGGTTCACTAAAGTATCCTTCTTGAAGTAATGGTACTAATCTATTTTTAAAGATGTCTTTAACTTCATCACTTGTCCATGAGACACTACCATTTATAAGGCCTTGGAATAAATCTACACCGCCAAATGTTAACAAAAAGTGTTCAGTTACATCTGAGAGAGGCCATCCGACACCGTCTCCACTTGCTATCGGAGCTTCTATACCGTCGATTCCTTTAATTGTCTCTAATAAAGATACAAATTCATCCCATGTTGTAGGTACTTCAAGATTATGTTCTTTGAAGAAAGATATTCTGTACCAAAATCCTGGTTTAACTTTACCGGTATATGGAGCCCCATAAATTTTTCCACCAACGGAAACTTGATCTACAATACCAGGCATGAAATCACTCGGATCTATAATATCGCTGATTTCAAGTATGTGGTCAGTATTATTCCTTATCCACCATGCCCACATGAAAATTACATCAGCAGGAGCCATTTCGGCTTCAAATTGTGCCGGCAATATTGTTGCTAAATCTTCAGCTCTATACATTTTATATTGTACTTCTATACCAGTTTTCTCGGTAAATGCTTCCAAAACAGGCATAAAGTTTTCCATTTCATCGCCAGACCAAGGACCAATTATAATTAATGTTGTTGGTTTTGGTGTTGGTTTGACCATCCAGCCAATTCCAAAACCTATAAGAAGACAGACGATAGCAACAACTATAATCATCGTTTTTGCTTCTTTAACTGCCATTATTTTCCCCCAAAAAATAATTTATTCTGATTTGGTTCTCAAGTTGTATATAATGCTTTCCATAAAAATAATAAAAAAGCTCTAAAAAGTGCTAAATATTCATAAAAACTATCGTATATAAAATAAAAAATTTTAAAAACCATCGAATGTTTAGCATTAGTTGTCTTATTTATCATAATTAATATCAATTATAATCAACAATAATTTAATTAGTTAAAATGATAATTAATTGCCATTCGTGATCTTGCATATTTCATATAATGTTTCTCGTATATATTTTGCAGCATGCTCTGGTGGTACTGGGTTTATAGCAATATTTGTGTTATACTCAAATCCAGCATATATTGTAAGCCTTGGGAATATTCGTATGTGCATATGATACTCTTTCTCGTTCACCGTCTGCCAGATGGCATAATTGTACGGAGGGTCGTTTAAGATTTTACTAATTGCGGAAAGGATATCACGAGTTGCTATTGCCAAATCGTCTCTTTCTTCGTCTGATAATTCTAAGATATTATGAACATGTCTCTTTACAAAAATCCATACTTCAAAGGGGGTTGTAGAGGCAAAGGGACTGAATGCAATGACATTTTCTCTTTCAAGAATAAAACGTTCTGATTTCCTTTCATGCTCAATAATCTCGTCATACTTACAACGTTTTCCGTCAAAATTTAAACGCTTAATTTCTTGGAAAAACGAAACTGGAACAATAGGTGTAGCGATTATCTGAGAATGTGGGTGAGATAGACTGGCACCAGCTTTCTTGCCGTAATTTCGAAAAATACTTACAAATTTAACAAAATCATAAGAGGTTAAATCCCTAAACCTATCACGATATGCTCTGAATACAAGTTTTACTTGATCATCAGACATGACTTGAATTTGCTCGTGATGATCTGGACTTTCGATTATTACTTCATGATCTCCAATGCCACTAATTTTAGAAACGTAATTGGAAAAAACTTCTGCTTTTTCGCTGGGCTGCAATGCTGGAAAGAGATTAGGAACAACTCTGATTATCCAATCAGAACGTCTTTTCTCACTATTTCTATCTCTATCAATAATTATCTTCTTGTCATCAACTGGTATGTAAAGCATCCTTGCTGGAGGAGTCATATTCTCATTACCCGCGCAAAACGGGCAGTTTACCGCTTTATTAATTTCTTGCACTTCTGTTTTAAAGTCGGTTGGCCTCTTTGCACGCTCTACAGCAATTATAACCCACTTATCAAGTAGGTAATCTTTACGAATTTCATTACGCATTAATAATCCTCCAAAAACGCAGCATCGCTTTGATTTTGATTATTGTTTTCTCTTTATATATCTTTTTGATAACGATATCCATGCTATTAAGATCAAGTAAGTGTTGCGCAGAACTGCTAAAACAATCCTTATATTGTTAAGTCTCTCAAATAAGAATTCATTTTAAGTCGTATGATGATATGCATATTCTCTAAATATATATTTAAAATTACGCATTTGCATATTCAACCGTGATCCTGCAAGCAAGATATTATTTAATATATATATTATATAAAAAATAATTAAGTACATTATAATTATTATATTAATTTGGTAAACTAAAGTGGGCTACATAACACATATAGGTTGGGGAGTGATTGCCTTGAGATACATTCATTTCTCATCATTAGATTATAACATCTGGAAAGCTCTGCTTAAACTTTACTTTAATGATCCAATAGAGCACGTATATTTTATGTATGATATCATTTATGCTATAGATAAAACTGACATTTACCTGGCATTATCAAATAATGATGTGATTGGTTATCTGCTGATTTGGAAAGGTGCTGATGTTGCAGGAGTGCACATATGGGGTGATGCCGAGCCGCTTATTCGTTTTCTCCCAACAGATATCCCGATGACTATTCAAGTGTATAATGATGATTTATTTAAACTAGTTGTAAGCCATCTTAAATTTAAAGGCGGTAAAGTTTTATCAAAGCCATATTATAATATGAGTGTTAATGAACAAAATTTCAAGCTGTATCATAGTGATAAAGCCATTAGATTATCTGAAAAGGACCTTGATGCTTTTATTGAACTTCGAAAAATTCAGATTTCAGACATTGCAAGGCGGGAAATTAATAGAAAAGAAGCTCTTGAGATTATGATCAAGTGGCGATATTATGGTTTTTACATGGATAATAAATTAGTCTCAATTGCTTGTGCTTTCGTAAGGTTAAATGAGGTGTGGATAATAGGAGGTGTTTTTACTCACCCAGATTTTAGAGGTAGAGGCTATGCAAAAATTGTCACATCAGCCATTACACAGAATGCTTTAAATTCTGGAGCCATAGCTTTTCTTCAAGTTAGGGAAGATAATATTCCTGCTATCAGAGCCTATAAGGCCTTGGGATATAAAATTATAGGAAAAAGGAATTGGATATTCTATAACAGGCCAACTGAAATCTTGCCTTAAATTTAAACTTTCATTAATTTGTGAACGCAATGAGGGCAATCGTCGTTGTTGTAATATTAATTAGTTTACTTGCTATGTATTCATTTATAGTATGGTGTAAATTATGAAGATAACATACTATTGTATATATTGCAACACGGAGCTTAGTTTAAGTCCCCTAAAAGGTCATATTGGAGCTTTATATTGCGAAAAATGCTTACGCTTTTATCCTATCAGTAAGAATATCGTTGATGTGCCAGAAATTCTTCCAGATTTCTATAGAGATCTTACAGATGATAAAAGGTGGCTTATTGATAATCAGATAGACGTGCCGCTGCAAATTATAGAACATGAGATCAAAATGGAGCATCTTAACAAACGTATGAAGTTCATTGTTAATGCGATAAAAGACGCTATGATACCTTATGATATATCTGGCGAAGAATATCCATCATTGTATGAAAAAGAGTATCTTAATTTTTTCTTAGCCCAAATTAAAGAGGCTTCAATGATACTAGACCTTGCTTGTGGTAATGGGCGTCACCTTCCAGACTTATGCAAAAATGCAGATTATGTAGTTGGTTTAGACCTCTCTGTAAGTAATCTCAAGAGAGCTAAAGTAGTAGCATCGAAGTTTAACAATATTGAACTAGTTAGAAGTGATATTCTTAATTTACCTTTCAAAAGTGAGTTCTTCGATGGTATTTGGTTCTGCCAGGCATTTGAGTATGTCCCCCAGACTTTAGGAGGAAAATTTTATCTCAACTTTATAAAATTCTTAAACCAGGCGGAATTATATTCATGAGTGTTGAAACATGGCAAGATCCTAGCATTATAACTACTATGAAGGAGCTTTTCGGAGACTTAAAATATTTTTTGCTCTGGAAAGTAATTAAGAGAAAACCTTTACTGTGGGGTGAGTTTCTTTACCCTGTTCGTATAGATGATAAATTAAGTATTTGGCATTATCATGTACACACGAGCAAGCGAGCTTTGCTTAAATTATTAAGAGAATTGAACTTTCAAATAGTTAAGTTAAAAATAGGTGATGGATATATTCACGTCATTTGTAAAAAATAATAGGATAGTTTCATGCTTTTTCTTAACTTTGTGTTAACAAGATTGAAGTATTATATATTATAGAAAAATTATAGTAATAACATCTGAACATTTATTTAATAGGATATAGAAAAGGTATTAAAGGAGGTTTTTATGCGGGTTATAGGCTTAGTTTTTAGTGCTAGGAAAAAAGGAAATTGTTATCATTGTGTTAATTATTGTTTAGAAAAATTCAAAACACGAGGATTTAAAACTCAAATTATAAACGCTTATGACTATGAGATAAAGCCCTGTAGTCACTGTAATTACCAATGTTTCCCAGAGGAGGTTATCGGAAAGAAGATGAAACTTCTGGAATTAAAGAGGTGTTTGTGGTTTATTCAGAGAATAAAGCAGACTGGAATAATGTAACGGCTTCTCTTTCTGATTCGAAATATGTAGCGTATATTCCTGAGCAGTCTAGAGAAACTACTCTATATGTATATATTCTGGCTGTTGATAATTCGGGCAATGTCAAGTACGATGATAACAATGGAGAATACTATGTAACTTATGTGATATTACCGAATGTTACTTGTAAAATAATATCACCAGAGAATAATTCTATAGTTAGAGACACCGTAAGTATAGTTGTAACTTTAAGAGCGTTAGCGATTAAGAATGCATCACTATTAATAGAGAATGAGATCGCTATGGCATGGTTCTATAGCGGAAACTATAGCTACTCGTGGAACACAACAGGGCTATCTGATGGAAGATATAAGATTGAATTGGTTCTCTACACAATAGATGGTGAAGTTTATAGTGATACAATTACACTACTTATCGATAGACACCCTCCCATGCTAGAAGATTTAACATATCCGGCTGAGGTTAATGTTGGCGATAATATCATAATAAATATTACTGCGCGAGATGAAATCTCTGGAATAAAAGGAATCTACGTCCTTTATACAATTAATGATGGAATTTGGATAAACGTAACCAACAAAGATGAATTCCAAATATAATGTAACTATCGCTGCATCAGCCGAGGGAACTTTAAAATTCTACATAATTATGAGAGATAACGCAGACAATAAAGTAGTTTATGACAAATGATGGTGCATACTATGAAATAACAATAAAAAGTAAGACTGAAGCCCAATCGGAGGAGGTACCTACAGAAAGTGAAGGAACCATTGGTGGAATTCCAACACGCACACTGATCATAATAGTGGGAGTTGCAGCGGTTGTGGTGATCATTATTTTCATAGTTCTAAAAAGACGCTGAAATCATTTTTTATTTTTATTAGTTTTCTTAGTTCTTTATTGCAAAAACTTATTTTGATGTTGTGCGTTTAATTATTCTTGGTGTAATTATGTCAAAGAAGGTGAAGGTAAAGTTAAAAACATTTGCATGGGATGGATTAGAGTTAAAAATTCCTGAAAATTGGGAGATTTCAAATGCTGAGTCTATTGATAGTCTAGTAGTTTTAACAATTGATGATTACAATATTAATAGACTCATTATAGCAATAGCCTTTGAAGATAGATATAAGGACGATATTTCTCATCTACAAATTCTTGAAGAATATCTACAATATGTACGTTCAGGAATTTCTGATTTTCGAATAGTAGATAGAGAAATAGTGCTTGCTATGAGGCACAGAGCTCTTAAATTTTATTGGAGAAATAGATATCAAGGCTTTGGCCTTGCGTGGAAATGTGAACATTCTAAGAAGATTTTTACAATGATAGTTATATTTAAGTTGGACGAAGTCAAATTGATGAAGTTTCTCGAAAGAAGTTTTATTAGTTCAATTAGATGCCACGGTGCTCCTTTAAAAGCGTGGTCATTTCTAGATTTAAATTTTAAGATACCCTCTGATTTTTACTTTAGAGTTGCCGAATTTGCTAAAGGTGTTAGATTATTTAAATTTGAAAATGATTCTGAAGATAACTTATTTTTCATGAAATTTGATCTTGAAAAGGATAAGTTAAAAAAACTTAGATATGATTCGGCTGATGAATTCCAGAAATTTTTCCCAGATGAACTTGAATCGAAAGAGCTAAAAATGGACTCTCTTTCTATCTCTCCAAATAGAATTCAGTTGCCACTGCATGAAGTATACTTTTTCGAGGGAACTAAAAAAGAAAGGAAGTTTCTTATGAAAACTGTATTTAAAAATCTCTATGGGTATACATGGCTTTGTCATCAAACGAATAGTATGTACGTTGTGATGATTAAAACTGAAACTATGAGTAAGGACAGATCAACCAAGATAATTAGAAGAGTCGTGGAGAATACCTTATGTCATATTTCTCGGTAAGTAAAGATATTATTATGATGTGAATATTTTAATTGCAAGTTCTTTAGCTGGTTCAAATATTGTAGTGTCTCCAGTCCATTTTCTAGCCTGTTTTCCAAATATTGTAGCGAATTGCTCGATGAACTCCCTAATTTTCCTATGATATATCACTAAATCTTCGGTAGCTACAACTATGAGGGTGAAATCTTCTGTATGTCCAAAAATCAGTTTCACATCACCTTGATCAACGACTGCAGTTTCTTTTGTACTTTTCGTGATAATTTTTAAAGCTGACTTTAGGGCCGTTAAAACTCCTGCGGCCAAAAGAATCTCATCGCTTTTTTCATCAAATTCAATTCCATCCTCTTTAAACCTGATATGAAAAATAGGTATTCCACTCCCATAAATAAAATATATCTCTCTAAGCTTTCTTTCCCATCCAATTTCTGAAAATGACGGTATATTTAGTATCGAGAAGTTTACTACTACACTACCAATAACCATTGATAATGCTCCAATAACATAAAAAACCGAGTCATATTGAGCCATTATATCACTTGTTAGAAATTCGCCTATCCCAAACAAAATAATCCCGTTAATGAACATTCTTAAGAAAATTTTATCCCTCTCGGCACTTACCTTAAAAACATATACCGAAAACATTATGAAAATTGCCATACTAAGAGGCAACAGCACAGCTGCGCTTAAAAAAATCTGAATTTCTCTTGGGCTTAAAAATAGAATGATGGAAGATACTATTCCTATAATTGTAAAAATATTATATGTTTTAAAGGGTAAGGCTTTTTCTTGAACGTATATAAATAAGAGAAGTCCAACTATAACAGCTACATATCCAGAATGTATCCATATTAATCTATTCTCTTTAGTAGCATAAAAATCGGCAATTATAAAGAAAAACTGTTGTAAGCAAATCGCTATAAGGAGGAAAGACCACAAAAAACGTGAGTCATTGAATCTCTTCTTCGGTTCTATATACCATTTATAAAGGAAAATAACTATGAAGATCAAATTAATGGTTATTAACGCTGTCAGGAAGGCAAATGCCAAATCTCTTAATATGCTTACTTCTTCAAATACTACCATAGTTCGACCCTCTTTTCTTCATAAAATAACTTATCCTTTTATAATTAATTATACTTTTACGTATCTCCTAATCATTTATAGTATAATCAGCAATAGTGATGTGCAGTGTTAATAAAAATCTGCTTTGTTGACCAAAACATTGTTATATTGAAGTTATGAAATCGGAATTTAGAGCAAGTTATTATGATATCGCATATAACACATTTATCAGCGATATTATTATAACATTACGCAACCATTCATTGAATTGTTCAACAAAGCATAAAAATCAAAAGATTTTAAAACTTAGACTTTTATTAAAAGTTAGCTTGTTTACAGAGATATAATACTTAGACTTAAATAAATAACATATAGTAAAATATTTTTAATAATTTATTAACTTAATGTATGATCATAAAGTAGTATAAAAGCATCTCTTTAATGGTGATATGATGAAATTTACAAAAAGATATCTAATAACAGTAGGTCTTATGATAGCATTAGTAGCCTATTTCTTAGCTCCTCCAGATACCGAACCAGGATTATATTTTGCTGAGTTATCCTTTCCCAATCCGAATAATGGTGAAATAATAAGAGTGCCCTTTAACTTCACACTTTCGGAATTTGAAGAGAGTGGGTTAATAACAAAAATTTATAAGTTTTCTAATTTTAGTGCATATTTAAAGTTTCGAGAGAAGTATCTTTTAAAGCCTGGATCACCCATTGAGTTTTATGTGAAAATAATTTGGAATAACGGCACTTCCATACACTTGGTTCCTGATTCATTAGTAATTTCAATAGAGAAGGGGCAATCATTTCATGTTGAAATAAGGCCAACAAAAGTTAGTGATGACGAATACTATTTTGTTTACCACCCTCTTGTGAAATCAAATGAGGCATTCTTCATATTATTTTTTATTGCATTTTTATGGTTTACTGAGGCTTTACCACTTGCTAGTTCTGCGTTATTAATACCTGTCTTTGCAGTTGTATTTCAAATTCTAGAACCAAAATATGCTCTCTCTCCATTCTTCAGCCCCGCAACGGTTTTAATAATGGGAGGCCTTTTTATTGGAAGAGCCTTACAGAAATATCAGATAGATAAGAGAATTGCACTTCTAATAGTTTCCAAAACGAAAGGACATGTTTCAGTTTTAATGCTCGCTATGATGTATACGACGGCTTTTCTTAGTTTTTGGATTTCAAATACAGCTGCAGCAGCCGTTATGCTTCCTATAGGTTTAGCAGTCGTCTATAAAGTTGGAAATGGTGTTGCAAGAACCAACTATGGCAAGATAGTCATACTTGGAATTGCATACTCCGCTACAATAGGTGGGATTGCAACCCTAATTGGAACACCCCCAAATCTTGTTGCAGCTGGAATGCTTCAGAGCATTTTAGGGATTAATTTTTCATTTGTTGATTGGCTTCCCTTTGGGCTTCCATATGTAATAATATTTATCCCAATAGTGTATAAGATTTTGATTACTGTTTTCAAACCTGAGGAGGGGTTTGAAAATTCTCTTGGAAAAATTATGCAAGAGAGTAAAAAAGAATTAGAAAAACTAGGTCCAATCACTTTGGAGCAAAAAGCAGTACTTATAGTTTTTACTCTTACAATTATACTTTGGCTCACCGAAAAAGTTCCTGACTTTATAGCTAAAGCTATGGGTTTTAACGGTCATGGTATCTCTAGCAGCATAGTAGCATTAATAGGAGTTGGTGGTCTATTTATTTTAGGTCTTTTAGGTGAAGAAGATATCACTAAAATTAATTGGTCTGCAATTTTCATAATTGGAGGAGGGCTTGCTCTAGGGGAGATTATCACAAGAACTGGTGTTAGTGATTGGATTGCTCAAAGCTTAGGACTATTACAAGGTACTCATATTCTTATCCTTAACTTTGTAGTTGGTGCACACTCACTAATACTTACGATGTTTGCTTCTAATACAGCTGCAGCAGCGATCTTAGTGCCAATAGCTATACCATTAGCAATTTCCCTAGGAGTAGATCCTATTTTGCTAACTATCACTATCGCAATAGCAGCATCTCTTGATTTCGCATTGCCAGTTGGCACTCCACCTAGTACTCTTGCTTATAGCACTGGGATGGTAAAATTAAAAGAGATGATAAAAGTTGGCTTGATTCTTGACATAATTTCTTTGTTATTATTAACGTTCGGAATGATTTGGATTTGGTTTTTCTTAGGACTTATAACACTCTAATTTTCATTTTTCTATTATTTTTTACTGCTTAAACACTTTTTCAATTCGTTAAGTGTTTTTCTGAAATTACTTAAAGACCTTTTCATGAAGTTTTCAAAATCTTCTCCCGAATCTTTTAGAGGAGCGTAATATGCTGAATCGTTAAGATACTTAACTGCTAAGTAAAACAAGATTGCAAGCTTGTATTCTTGTTTTTCCATGTCATCATTTCCAAACATTAGTTTAAAATAATCCTCAATCATAGATGTGTTTAGTTTATTAATCAAGCTCTTAGCCTTGTCATGAATTTTTTTATCTACCGAGTCGGCTATATAGGTATTTGCTGTACATAGATAAGCAATATCTCTTTCTATATGTCCATAAGTGCTATTATCTAAATCTATTAAGAGATATCGGCCATAGTTATCTTTAAAAATTTGATGCCACGATAGATCATTATGTATGATAAAGCTAGGCCTTTTAGAAACATACATAGTCCAAATATTCTTGAGGAAGGCCTCAATCTCCCTTGATTCTGCTCCTTTTAAAATTTTAAGCTCCCGAAGTAGCTCTAGGCTTTTTTCGATTTCTCTAATAACTTCTTTCTCAAAAACCTCTAAACCTCTTTTAAAGAGTTTTTTATTCTTAAGTTCTCTAGTAGTCGATCTATGAAGCGGATATATGACATTTGTTAGTGCGTTGTTAGTTATTTTTTGTAGCTCTAATAAAACTTGAGAACTACTAACATTCCTTAGTTTACTGATTTTCTCTTGAATATCGGTTTCTACGTTATTCACGTTTCCTATAAATTGTTGAAATACTGCAACGACTTCCCAATCTATAATTTTAAGGGCTCCGTAAATTCGTGGAGCCCTTTGTTTAAATGATAGATAGCGCAGTAATTCATATTCCCATGTCCCTCTATCCGCTGGAAATCTTGGTATATACTTTTTAACGACTATTTTCATCGGCTCAGCAAATGTGACATTCTCAATCATCCAGATGTAAATTAGATTAGTAGTTAGAACATCTCTTGCTTTAGCTAATGACTCAACACTCATTATACTAAATGGAAAGATATTCTCCGCATTAGGATTTCTTTCAAGGATTATACCTGCCTTTATAGAACCATTTTCATAGTCTTGACTTATGTTCATTAGTCTATTTGCTCCATTAACGTCAGAAAATGCATCGACGAGTGATATTTCATTCATCTCACCTAATATTCTTGCATTTGAGGAGGGAGTTCTTGTTGTGTAAAGACTCTCAAAGAATATTAACTTCTCATCCGAGATAGAACTGCTTACGAAAATTAAAAAATTATAAATCTCATTAAAACTGCCGATGAAATTTACACTAACCTCTTCAACATGTTGAGGAGCTAATCTGTATAAACCTGGAGAAATAGACCCTTCTCTTATTCCAACTGTTAAAAACTTAATAATGCTATGAATATCTAGCTGCACTTCTAATCATCATCCCGTATAACAAAGGAGCCATGCATTATAAGTTGTTGTATTACATTAATTTAATAGTTAATATATATTGCATTCTCATTTCTAAAATAGATTTTGGAATTAGTCAAGTAATACATTATAATGATTGATAAAAAGCATATAAACAGTTTCTATAGCGCTAATAATCACTTTAATAAGAAAATATCTCTAAATATTTTTCTTTTGGCTAATACCTTAAACTTACTTTTGAACGTTTCTTTAGCTCTTTCTTCTAGATATTCTTTATTAAAAAGTTCAGTATGATTTTTCCAGAAATTCACTATCTTTTTAGCTTTACCCCATTTCTTAAGAATTATATTTATCAGGAATATTTCCTCGAGAGGGGTGATGTATATGGATCGTCCTTTGATTTCCATTTTAGTGCAATTTTTTAAAAATCTCTCATTAAAATCCTCAATATAAGTACCTAACTCCCCCTTTATTCTTAAATTTCCGATAATCTCAAATTGGGAAGATTTTATTTTAAAAACCCCAAAATGGCCGCAGATGTTACCCTTACTAGTAAAGATAACTGGTTTTACTGTGAAAGGCTCTAAAATCTCACCAATGGCGTATGCAATTTTTGCAGATGTGTTTATCTCTATATTATCGGTTGTCTCATCTATTCCAAGTAATACTTGAGATGCCCCTCCACCCACGCTCCAAAACGTAATAAATTCATGCACCCTATCATAAAATTTAACAATAGATTCAACGACTTCCCTTTTGTTCATTACTAACACCAAATTCTAAGTATAGTCTAGTAAAATGTTAATAATGTTATTAATATATATGCTTTTTTAATGTCATAAAAGATTAACTTACTATATAAGTATAAGTAATAATGTTATAAAGTAATAGCAACTAATATTTCCTTTAACCAAGTATTACTGTAATTCTAAGGCATAGAAACTTCTTGGTCCAGCCACTTTAAATACTCAGGATTCCCTCCTGTCACAGGACTTGCCATTATTTCTGGAACTTTGTAAGGATGAACTTCTATAATTGTTCTCTCTAACTTTTTGTAAAGATCTTTTTTCGTTTTTATTAGTAATAAATATTCAGTAGCTTTTTCGATCTTCTCTTCCCACCAGTATAAACTAGTTATAGGCCCGATTATCTGAATGCATGCTGCTAATCGCTTATTTAGTAGAGCCTGTGCTATTTTCTCTGCATCTTCATAAGTTTCCACAGTTGTTAAAACTTGAATATATTCAAAATCCATAACATCACCTCGTCATTTTTATTCACGTTATCACATAGATTGAAAATTTATAATAATTGTTCTATGAAAAATAGCGATATCAACACAGAAAGGTATTACTTTAAATAAGACTGAGAGGAAAATAAATAGGATATTACTATGATAATCCTTAGGGAATATAACGCAAAGAAATATCTAAAATCCTGTGTTCGAAGTAATCTGCTATTATGGTGAGCATTGATTACTTTATTAATCACATATCAAATAATTTATGAAAAACCTTGGTTTTTCAGCATATGAGAGAATCTGACCGACATTCGTTTGGTAATTATTCCCTGGTTTCCTCCTCCACCCAGAAATCCCCGTCTATCATTATATAAACGACTACCTCTTTTGCTAATCTTGTTCCTTTTATTGCGTTTGGAACCTTATATCTGATTTCGTCATAAATCCTCGTAAAATTGGCTCTTAGTTTAACATTATGTTTATCAGCCTCGTCAACAATAATCTTAGGTACCTCAATTAAGCGAGTCCCCGGGGATAAATGTATCTCACAAAGTATACCTTGATGCTTAGCCACCTCAAGTGTAGCTCGGGCTATTTCTATGTTTTTCAATCCTCTTTTTTCGAGTATATATACGTTCTCTCTTGTTGTACCAAGCCTTTTAGCTATCTCTTGGTATGATAATCCCTTACGACGAAGGCTTAGTACCTCTAATTGTCTTTCTGTAAGCAAACCGAAACTTTTCTTCTTTCTATCAACCATTTTTAGCACTGTCCAATGTATATAAATATGTATGTTTATCTCTAGTAATTATTTTTACATAAATATTTTGATTAAATTAATAAATAATTGATAACTGATAAAAATCTCGTGAGCCAATAACAAGCTTACTATTATAAGTTGTTAAAAACATTTTTAAATGAAATCAGTTAAGTGAATTAAAAAACATATTTTCCCTGCGTGGGAGAATATAAATATTCTGAAATAAATAGTAGTAAATGTAGTAAATATAAGTAGTTAAGATGGTGAGAAGTGTGAACAAAGATATCAGAAAAGTTATAATATCGCTGCTTTTGTTCCAGATGTTAATTATTGCTGCCGTAAGCGTAATTTCAGCTCAGGAAGTGTATGAACCAGCGGTAGTTAAAGAGTTCAAGGAACCACAGTTCACTATTAAAGGACTTGGATGGGATGGGCAATACATAGTTATCCTTGATTACAAGTATAATGCTACAGCGGATAGGTATGATTACTTCATACTAAAGATGAATACAAAGACTTGGGAGATCATAGAAAATAAAAGTATTGACATATATAGCTATGGCTGGGTAAATGGCTTTTATGTTAGTGACGGAAAGTATTATACTTTAAGTACAAACTGGACTTCAACTGGCGCAAAAATTTACATATTAGTAATTAATAGTAATTATGAAATCGAAACAGTTCATAATATAACAAGCATTCTAGCTGGTAAAGTTGAAGAGCTTTTAGGCTTTGCATACGATGGTACTTACTTTTGGACATCTCAAATGACATTTGAAAAAAATAAAACATACCTTTTAGGAATTGATGTCGCAGAGGAAAAAATTGCAAAGAACATTACAATTCAGGCTCCTTCAACACTTAAATGGCCCGAGTACTATTTAACAGCAATATCCTATTATAATGATAAGCTCTTGGTTGTGGATTCCGAGAATCGTCTGCTTAGAATTCTTGCAAATGATACAGCCAAAGAGGTAACGAATATTACTGCTTGCGTGGAACAATATTTTGTTGGTAAAAACATTACTGATTATTACTTAGAAGGCTTTACAGTCACACCTGAATATATTTGGGCATCGTTTTATTATCACAATAATACTGATGAGTATATTGTATTCTTTGGGTTTGCAACTACGGAAATATTTCCTACAGAAGGCCCTTCTCCAGGAACTGCAACACAGGCATATACTTCGGCTGTTAGTGGTATTATAGCTGCATCTGCATCAGCCGTTGCCACTACAACAGTTTCAGCAGCTGCAGCTTCTGCAGCTACAGCGGCTCCAGCAGCTGCTGGAGTACCTACGATCCAAAAAGAAAGTTTACTTGATCAGCTTAAGAGCTTATTCAAGCTACGAAAATTAAAAGATCTCTTTAGAAAGAAGAAAAAGAAAGAAGAAGAGGAGGAGGTTCTTAGAAAGCCAAGCTTTCCATTAGCGGCGGGAATTATCACACTGTTTGGTCTTATAGCAGGAGTTATACTAGTTACGGGAGTGCTTGGAAGGTTTGAGTCAACAACAGTGCTTTCTGGGATCTCTGCAAGTATCGGATTTCCGATGTCCATCTTTGGTCTGATTTCAAGTATCGTGATACTGTCATTATATATGAGGAAGAAACTTCAGCTAACAACAATGACAAAAATAATGACAATAATCTCATTGATAGCATCCATCTATGGTTTATATGCATCACCGCTAGCATTAACTGCCATATTAACACTATCTATTTCAATAGGATATATGATTGTTGCAGCCATATTTACTCTCTTCTTGGCAGGGACCCAAATATTAGACTTTATCAGCTTAGTGGAAAGTATCTCGCAATAGCTTTACTTTCTTCTATTATTTTTTTTGTTAATTCATTGCACCTAAATATAATCTAAGATATATAGACATTAACAGTGATGGACGTGCGTGTATGAACGAGATTGACAATCAAATAAAAAATGAGAAAATCATATTAATAGCTATTATGTCCCTCTCATTTATGTTTTATACATCAATGTTCTACGTGTCACCTCTAATACCAGATATAATTACAGATTACAATGCAAGCTATGTAACAATTAGTTCATTGATGTATCTTCTATTTATACCGCAGATCATTTTCTCAATATATGCCAGTTCATTAATTTCAAGATTTAATGAGAAGGTCGTTGTGTTTTTAGGGATCATTTTTATTTCTCTTGGAGCTCTAATTTTTGCAATAGATTATCATTTCGTATTTCTTCAAATTGGACGATTTATAATAGGCGTTGGTGTAGCACTATCCTTCGTTGCTGCTATGACTTTTGTTTCTAAATACTTTGGAGAGAAAAAAAGAGCTACCGCATCTGGCTTTATAGCACTTACTTACTCGCTCTCTATTCTATTCTCATTTAATATATTTGGCTGGGTTGCTGCATCTATTAACTATAAATATTCCGCTTGGCTTATGTTCATGCTTAGTTTAGCCATTGGTGTACCTTTTAGCATTGCTATTAGATGCTTCCCAACAGTAAGTGAAAAATCCATAAAAATGGTTAATTTCATGAAAGGATTAAAAAATAAACAGATGCTAATGCTTGCACTGCTTTGGCTGGCATTGAATATGGGGATTGGTGCTTATTTGACGTGGATAAAAGTATTTTTGATGAGTTATAAAGGCATAAGTCCTATCTTAGCTGATTTTTTATCGAGCATGATGATGCTACTTGGCTTCCTCAGACCTCTTGTGGGTATGCTATCTGATAGACTAAAGAAGCGAAAGATATTCATAACCACCTCAACTTTTGGATATTCGATGACCGTTTTGCTACTTCCCTTTTTGGAAGGGGCTCTAATATATATTGACTTTCTTGTAATGAGCATTGCTAGCGTATTTGTTGCACCAATTGTTTTAGCTCTTCCTGGCGATATTATGAAGGAAGATGCTGAAGTAGGATATGGGATTCTTAATACCAGTGCAAATATAGGATACCTAATAGGGCCTATCATAACTGCATATTTATTTGACACCACAGGGTTGCTTATTGGTTTTATTTCAATAGGTCTTTTCTTTATGCTCTCATTTATATTATCTACCTTTTTAAAGGTCGATTAGATTAATTAGTCTATGAATTTTAGAAAATATATTCTAAGGTTTTTTGGTAATGGTAATCATATAATAGGTCTTGCGAACTTGTTGAACCATGTGTTCATGAAAGGATTTTCGCTTAAATTTTACTAATTATGCGACAATCTTGTACTTCAAAAGAATTATCCAAAAAATCTAATTAAGAGAAATGTATTAAAATGATAATATAGTAAGTGAAAAAGATACTACATGTTTGTAAAAATCTTCATTTCTTATCTTAGAAAGGTGATTAACTAATGACGAGCAAGATAAATGTCATATGTCCCTACTGTGGTGTAGGATGCGGTGTTCATATTGTGGTGGATGATTACAAAAAACCAATTAAAATAGAGTATTGGCATGATCATCCCATAAATAGGGGTAAACTTTGTCCAAAGGGTAATACCGTATTAGATATCATTCGTGCTCCTGATCGTCTAAAGAAACCACTAAAGAAAGTTGAAGATGGTAAGTTTAAAGAAATTTCGTGGAACGATGCCATAAGAGAAATAGTAGAAAATCTAAATAGTATTAAAAAGGAATATGGTCCTGATGCGGTAGGATTTTTATCATCCGCAAAATGTTTTAACGAAGAAAACTATCTGATGCAAAAATTTGCAAGAGTTTTTGGGACAAATAATATAGATCACTGTGCAAGGTTATGTCATGCATCAACACTCTATGGCTTAGCTATTACTACGGGTGCAGGTGCTCAAACAGCATCGTTTGAAGATATTGCTAAATCGAGTTTCGTATTGATATGGGGTTATAATCCCGCCGAAACTCATCCAGTATTAATGGGACAATATATACTAAAAGCTCAAGAGAATGGAGGTAAGATAGCAGTAGCTGACCCAAGATATACATTAACAGCATGGCATGCAGACTATTATTTGCCAGTAAAGCCTGGGACAGATATACCTGTTATTAATGCTATGATTAACGTCATCATAAGTGAGGGACTATATGATAAAAAATTTGTTTCAGAGAGAATAAAAAACTTTGATGAACTATCTAAATCGGTTTCTAAATATACACCTGAATATGCAGAATCAATAAGTGGTGTACCTGCTGATTTAATACGAATAGTTGCAAAAGAATTCGCTACGGCGAAAAAAGCGTCACTTTTATGGTGTATGGGCATAACGCAACATATATGTGGCGTTAAAAACGTTATGGCTCTAGCGAACCTAGCTGCAATATGTGGATATTATGGAAAAGAAGGTTGTTGCGTAAGTGGCGTCAGAGGACAGAATAATGTTCAAGGAGCATGTGATATGGGTGCGCTGTCAGATTTCTTACCAGGTTATGCGAAAGTAACTGATGATACTAAAAGAAAAAGAATTGCTAACTTGTGGGGCCTAGACGACTTACCCTCAACACCTGGATATACAGCACCTGAAATGTCATCTGCTATTGAAACTGGTAAACTAAAAGCAATGTACATTATGGGTGAAAATCCTGTAGTAAGTGAAGCGAATACAAATCATGTTAGAAAAGCGTTATCAAAATTAGATTTCTTGGTAGTCCAAGACATATTCTTAACAGAAACAGCAGAATATGCAGATGTTGTCCTACCAGCTGCATGTTGGGCCGAGGAAGAAGGGTCAATTACTAATGCTGAGAGAAGAGTACAGTGGAGTTTCAAAGTATGTGATCCGCCTGGTGAAGCAAAACCTGATTGGTATATAATAATAAAAATTGCAAAGGCTCTTGGGTTAGAGAAGTTTTTCCCATACACACGCGTTGAAGATATAACTGCTGAAATAAATAAAGTAGTTCCTCAATACGCGGGCATAACAGCCGAACGACTTAAAAGTAACATAGGGGGAGTATATTGGCCATGCCCGTCTCCTGACCACCCTGGTAGTAAGATTCTTCATGTAGACAGATTTCTTACTCCAGATGGGAAGTTTAATACTCAGATAGTTGAACATCAAGATCCTGCTGAAGTGTGTGATACAGAATATCCACTGTTACTTACAACATTTAGATACTGTGGACAACATCATACAGTAACCATGACAAATAGAAGTAAACTTCTTGTAGAGCGGTGGCCAGAACCCGTAGCAGAAATACATCCAAAGACTGCCGAGCAGTATGGCATAAAGGATGGTGCACAAATTAAAATAGTTACAAGGCGTGGTGAATATGTGTGTCGCGTAAGAGTTACGTCTTCTGTATGTGTAGATACAGTAGCTGTTCCTTGGCATTGGGGTGCAAATGTATTGACAAATAATGCTTTAGATCCCATTGCAAAGATACCTGAAACAAAAGTTTGTGCATGTAAAATAATGTTAATTGAGTGGGGGTGAATATGTATGCAAAAGCGTGTTTTTATAGACCCTAGAAAATGTATTGGTTGCAAAGCATGTGAAGTAGCGTGTGCACTGGAACATGAAGGTCATTCACTTATTAACGTATACCTTGTTGAGGTAGCTCATATAGCTGTACCATTGAATTGTAGACATTGTGAAAAGGCTCCATGTATGGCTATATGTCCTACAGATGCTATTAAGCGTGATTATGATGGTGCAGTAATAATCGATTATACTCGATGCATAGGATGTGGATTATGCAATATCGTATGTCCCTTTGGTATACCTGAGTTACATAAAGAATTTAAAGTTGTGATTAAGTGTGACATGTGTGCTCATCGTAGGGCGAAGGGATTGCTTCCCGTGTGTGTAGAAACTTGCCCAACCGATGCATTGTCTTTTGGACTTGTTGAGGAGTATGAGAAAGCTAAACGAGAAAAAGCAGCATTAAGAATAGCTACTGAGGCTAAAGGTGGTGAACCTAGCAAAGAAACTAAAATTTATTTTGGCTTAAAGTAAAAGAGGGGAGGCTCAAATGCCCGATGCCATATCAACACTTATTTCTTTCTCTTTTCATCCCTATCTTTATATTTCAATTTACCTTTTTTCCGCACTAATGTCGTTACTTTTATTTTCAAAGCCTAAACTGAATATTAAGATATCATATAGTTTGTGTGCTCTAGCGTCATTAGTAGCATTATTTTTCTCATCTTATGCATTAATCACAAATAACTATCCTATCGTAATAAGTGGGATCAAAATACCTGGATTTGAAAAGTATTTTGGTGATGCTGGTTTTTTCTCATTTTATTTGGATGCACTCTCCCTTTTCTTGGTAATTGTAATATCATTAGTAGCTTTTTATACTTCCGTTTTCTCAATGGGCTATACAGAAATGTATATTGGGGAACATAGCATATCTTACTTAAATTTCTTTTATGTAACATTTATTTTATCAATGATACTGGTAGTGCTGACGAATGATGCACTATCCTTCTATATATGCTGGGAATTAATGACGATAACATCTTATATGCTTGTTGGATATGAGCATTTAAATAAAGAAAACAGAGATGCTGCGAAAATATACTTCATAATAGCTCATATGGGCGGTGCATGTATCCTTTTAACTTATGCAATTTTAGTGCTATTCACTGGCTCATTTTCCTTTGTTGCTTTTAGGGCTTACTCATTAAAACTATCCATGGATATAGCATCAATAATTTTTGTCTTAGCTTTGGTAGGTTTTGGTTCTAAAGCTGGTATTGTTCCATTTCACGCATGGTTACCTCTAGCACACCCAGCAGCACCAAGTAATGCATCAGCACTGCTAAGTGGTGTGATGATTAAAGTGGCAATATATGGACTTATTAGAGTTGTATTTGATTTCTTAGAACCTGCTGGATTTTTAGGAGAAGTTTGGGGTTGCACGGTATTGCTTGTGGGAGCTTTGTCAACTATTATAGGTGTGCTTTTTGCTGTTGTGCAAAATGACGTTAAGAGATTATTGGCGTATAGCAGTATAGAAAACATTGGCATAATCCTCTTAGGGGTCGGAACTGGAATATTGCTATATGCTATGGGCTCTCCTGGATATGCCTGTTTGGCCTTAACGGCTGGTTTATATCACCTATTAAATCATGCTGTTTTCAAGTCCTTATTATTTCTAGGTTCTGGTTCGATTGTTAAAAGTTGCAAAACTAGAAATTACGAGCTTTTAGGTGGTTTGTCAAAATATTTGCCATACACTTCAATAATGTTTCTCATAGCTGCAATATCCATTTCAGCAATTCCGCCATTTAATGGTTTTGCAAGTGAATGGTTAACTTATCAATCACTGCTTATTTCTGCTCTATTAGCTCTTGAAGCAGCACCCTGGATATCATACGTTGCCATTTTCTCAGTCCTTATACTTGGCTTGGCTGGAGCTCTAGCAATAATGTGCTTCACTCAAGTTTATGGAGTAACATTCTTAGGACTTCCAAGGCATGTAAAACCCAAACGAAATGAAACTCATTCAATGAAAATAGGCGTAATAGTTCCAGCGATAGCATGTATCTTGCTTGGGTTATTAATGCCTTTCGTGGTGACATTTATTGGTTCGGTGGTATCGCATATAGTGGGAGCCTCTATTCCTACTGGTGCTAACATATTTACTATTCATTTAATATCTACTACTATACAAGCCCAGTTATCTTTACCAGGCATGGCTTTAGTAGTAGGGTTGATATCTCTTCTTATTGGATTAATCATTTATTCTAAAAAGGTTAAAGTAGAGAAAACAGATCCGTGGGTGTGTGGTGCAAAATATGCACCTGAGGTGATGGAAGCTACAGCTACAGCATATACGTCATCAATAAGATATTTATTTGGCAATCTCTATGGATTAGAGCTCAAGGAACAAAAGGAATACAGCGTAACTCCAATTTATTATAGTAAAGTATCCTATGAGGTTAAGTTTAATCCTAAAATTGAAGCATATACTCGTATTGCGGTATCAGGCCCACCTTACACCACTACTGGCAGATTACCTAAACTGGCGATAACAATAGAAAGATTATTCTATAAACCGTTTATAAGACCAATAATAGGCATATTAAGGATTAAACCAGAATATGAAGAAAGAATAACATTCTCTCCTATAGCAAAAATATTTACAAAACTTGGTGAGTATGCTAAAAAGATTCAGATAGGCGTCTTGTACTTCTACATGCTATATATTCTCATAGCAGTAATATTTCTACTTATTCTTGCGGTGATGTTGCCATGAGCGGTTTATCATTATCCTATAATATCTTATTTGGGATAATTCAAGGAATATTATTACTCATACTCGCCCCGCTTGTATCTGGGTTATGTAGAAAAATTGTTGCTAGGCTACAACAACGTATTGGACCACCCATAACTCAGCCATTTAGAGATATTCGCAAGCTGTGGTCAAAGGAGAGTGAGTCTAGGCCAAAGGTACACACTTGGATATATACTGCCACACCAGTGTTTTTCTTATCATGTGCTATCTTTTTAGCATCAATAACCCCAGTTTTTATTAATTTAAGCAATCCTTTAGCAGATATAATTCTTATAATCTATATTTTTGCATTGATAAGATTTCTGCTATCTATATGTGCATTTGATACTGGATCGCCTATGGCAGTCGCAGGGGCTTGGCGTGAGAATACAATAGCTGTGATCATTGAAATATTAATGCTATCAGCGTTATTTATACCTGCATTAGAATGTGGATCTACTAACCTCTATATAATGGTAGAATATGTCTATAAAAATTGGCCTACCTTGTGGAGTAGACCATCCTACATTACTGGAGCCCTCATCTTCTTTGTTTGTATGCTTATAGAATCTGGAACATTACCATTTGACATCGCAGAGGCGGAGCAAGAAATTCAGGAGGGTCTGTTACAAGAATACTCTGGAAGGTTATATGCAGTGATGAAGTTTTCTCATATGATTAAGAATTTGGTTATTTTTACTATATTTATAGACGTCTATATGCCCTTTGGTATAGCTTTTGTCCCTATATTATCAGATATATTAGTAGGAGCTTTAGCTTATCTGGCTAAATTATTAGTATTAACAATTGTTATTTCATTGATTATGATATCTAAAGCGAGGCTTAGGCTTGTAGATTTGCACAAGTCCCTCACATTTCTCTTTATATTTACAATTTTCGCATTTGTATGTTATTTTATCGGATGGTGATATAATGTTTGCAGTTGATAGAGCTATTAGTATCCTTGCGATATTAATGATTTTTACTGCAGGTTATATAAATGAAGAAAAAAATCTTGAGAGGGCAACCTATGTATACTGTCTACAGACACTCACTTTGGCAATGATATTCTTTGCCTTAAGCACTATTGAGTGGTATTTTGTAATATGGGGTTGCGCAGCAATATTAACCAAAGCCATAATAATACCTTATTTTATATTAAAAACAATAAGGCATACTGGTGTCTCAATAGAGGAGGAGCCTTATCTTCCTACATGGGTAAGTTACTTATCGTTAGGTTTTCTCATAGCGATAGGTTTCACAATTGGTTACAATATTATCACTACATGGGAACATATACCACTATCAGTTTCAATTTCTCTATTCTTAATTGGATTACATCTTATGATTACTCGTAAAAATGCTTTAAAACAGATATTAGGGATATGCCATTTTGAAAACGGCTCGCACCTAACACTAGCTGTTATGGCTAGAGGGATCCCAGAAACTGTTGAAATAGGAATTTTGACAGATGCTGTTATATTAGTAATTATTTGTTGCCTACTTGTAAAAGATATGAAGAAGGTAGTGGGGACTCTTGATACTAGCAAATTAAGTTTATTAAAGTATTAGAGAGGGAAATGGCATGTACATAATAAGTACAATACCCTTGGTAATTCTTGCCCTGCTGCTTGTTCCATCACTTTCTGCATTATTAATTGCAATTATAAAGAGTAGAATAGTAGGTGAAATTGTAACGATTTTCTCGTCTACAACTTTGTTAATTCTTTCTGTTGTGATATTGTACCATGTCATTTATGAAGGAACTATTCTATGTTTTGGTGGTGAGTTTGGAGTCGATTCCTTATCGGCATGGCTTCTCATATTAATATCATTTATATCCCTAATGGCATCACTTTATTCTATAAAGTATATTAGATACGAATTAATAGAAAAGAAAATTACTAAAAAGAGAGCAAACATGTACTATGCACTCTTCAATATTTTCTTCTTCACAATGGTACTTCTTGTTACTACAAATAATATCATTATCATGTGGGTTGCTTTAGAAGCTACGACTTTGGCATCTGCTTATCTTATAGCAATATATCATTCAAAAGAAGCAATTGAAGCTGGATGGAAATACGTTATCCTCTGTTCAACAGGCATTGCATTTGGTTTGTACGGAATAATTACGCTATACTATACTGCGTATCGTTCTGGTGTGTACAATCCACTATTATGGACAAGCTTAGTTACAAGTTCTGAGATGTTTAGAGAATCTCCTACATTACTTAGGATTTCATTTGTACTTATCTTGATAGGCTTTGGTACAAAGGCAGGTTTGGCACCTTTACACACTTGGCTTCCAGATGCGTATTCTGAAGCACCTGCACCTGTCTCAGCGGTACTTTCAAGCGTACTTGAAGGTTGTGCAATATATGCTATTATGCGATTCTATAGAATAGCCGTTGGTACAGGTATACTAAGTTTTGCTCAAATAGTCCTTATAATAATAGGTTTGGTTTCGATGATTATATCCTCTTTACATATGATCGTAGTAGATGACATCAAGAGAATGTTTGCTCTGTCAAGTGTTGAGCACATGGGTCTTATTGTTTGTGCATTAGGTTTTGGAGGCAGTTTGGGAACTCTAGCAGCTGTTTTCCATGTATTAAATCATGCTCTAGTTAAATCAGCACTGTTTCTTTCCACAGGAAACTTTGTAAGAGCTTATGGCACTCGAAAAATTAGTGAAATTAAGGGTATTTTAAGTTCATATCCAATACTTGGTGTTCAATTGTTAATTGGAGTCTATGCTATTATAGGTGGGCCTCCTTTTGGAGTGTTTCAGTCAGAGCTCCTATCAGTGATGGCAGGGGTATACTATGGCTCTATAGTAGTATTGGTTATTTTTATAATCACTCTTGTAACTGCATTTGGAGCATTGCTGGTAAACTCTATGAATATAATTTATGGAGAATCTGAATTTAGAGTGAAAAAATATCCCGCATCATGGAATATACCTGTAATGATTCTTTTACTTATTTCACTTCTTGTAGGTATTTACCTTCCAGAGCCACTTCGGTTATGTCTTGACCAAGCAAGTAAGATTGTTGGAGGAAGTTAGGGTTATGATTGGTTTCGAATTACTGCTTGAATACGATCTTGGAGCTTTCTTTGCTATAGGTATACTGATGTATGTTGTAGCGATTATACTTGCAATATTATTTGATTCCAAGCCAAACTATTCAAATATTCTAAGTAATGTTGTATCATGCTTTGCATCTTTGCTAATGATATACGTAAGTATGATTGTAGCCCTTACTGGCAAGCATTTAAAACTAGGACCTTACGAAATTATAATTCCCCAAGCACCACTAATCATAGATGTGGACTCTATTAGTGCTGTACTAATTTTTGCTATATCTTCTCTCACATTTGCTATTTCAATATTCTCTATAGGTTATCTGAAGATGTTCTATCACAAAAGAAGTATGGGCTACTTTGGTTTGTTTTATAACCTTTTTGTTATGGCGATGATTTTAACATGTTGCGTGAGCAACACTTTGTGGTTCTTGCAATTTTGGGAGCTTATGACAGCATCATCTTATTTCTTAGTAGTATATGAGGATACGCCAGATATCAGAAAAATTGGTTACTTTTACTTCATTATGATGCATTTAGGTTTTGCATGTTTAATAGTTTCTTTATCTCTGATGAGCTTTGCAGTAGGATCAATGGACTTCAATATTATAGAGATAGCTAGCGTTAATATAAGTGGAGAGCTGAAAACTATAATTCTAATATTAGCACTTATAGGGTTTGGAATGAAGATAGGCCTATTTCCTTTATATGTGTGGCTGCCTGAAGCCTATCCAGCAGCACCAAGCAATGTATCTGCGTTACTTAGTGGAGTAATGGCATCGGTTGGGTTATATGGTTTAATTAAGATAAGTATTCTATTACATGCTACTATGTCTTGGTGGTATATCACACTATCTATTTTAGCAATCATAAATGTATTAGTAGGGTTCCTAAGTTTGCCGGGTCAAATTGATTTTAAGCGTTTGCTTGCGTATTCAAGTATGATCGAAATGGGTCTTGCAGTTTTATCTTTAGCATACTATTGCGCTGGCTCAGAAATCGGTCTAAAGGCATCTTTAATGCATGTCATTAATCAGGCGTATGCTAAAGGTATGCTTTTTGCAATAAGTGGCGTATTCTTATATTGTGCGTATACTAAAAAATTATCAGATATCAAAGGATTGTGGAAAAGTAACCCGTTTTTAGCAACATTATATTTTATTGCATTCGTAGATATTATGGGTATCCCACCATTTGGTTGTTTCTTTAGTAAGGTCTTTATCATATTATCTGGATTTTCACAATTTCTCAGTTGGTGGGGGCCAGTCTCAGCTACGATTGCTCTTATCTTGGAAATATTATGTTTCATATGGTTTCTTAGAATACTTCAGTATGCACTTATGGGAAAACCATCTCAAGTTATGCTAGAGATAAAGAGACCACCATTACCCATGTATATTGGATTAATTATACTGGCAATCTTGTGTGCAATCTCGGGGATACTTTCTATGTATTTTGTAGGGGGCATTTAGCATGAATAAAATAAGTGAGCTTGAAGATAGGATTAAGCGTGAAATAGGAAATTTAATAATGAATATAGAAAAGCCATATCCTAATCAAATATATCTACATGTTAAAAGGTCAAATTTACTTGAAGTATGCTCATATGTATTCTATAAGCTAGGTGGATTTCTTTCTACTATGGTTGGTACTGATGAGAGAAACCTATGTAGTATGTTTACATTGCGCTATGTCTTCTCTATAGAAGATGTAGATATATATGACAGTGATGATGAAAAACCATGGGTGATTGTCTCAACAGAAATTCCACCAGATGACCCCACGTTTCCTTCAGTCACTCCAAAAATACCCTCCGCAGTATGGTACGAGCGTGAAGTCAGAGACTTGTTGGGACTTGAGCCCGTAGGACATCCCGATCCACGTAGATTAGTACTACCTGATGATTGGCCCGAAGGTGTTTATCCACTAAGGAAAGAGTATAAACATGACATTAGACCTCCAAGTATTCCTGAAAAATATGAGTTTAAGCCTGAAACTAAAGGCGAAAAAATAATCCAAGTACCCATAGGTCCAGTTCATGCAGCAGTAGATGAACCAGCTCAGTTTAGGGTATTTCTCGATGGTGAAAAAGTTGTTGATTTGGATTACAGAATGTTTTATATATACCGAGGAATAGAAAAAATCTCTGAAAGCAGATTAACTTATAATCAAGTACCATTTATTGCTGAAAGAATTTGTGGAATTTGTGGTAACGCGCATTCATGCTGTTATTGTCAAGCAGTTGAGCAAGCGATGAGGATAAATGTGCCTGAAAGAGCTAAATATATTCGAACCATAATGCTCGAAATAGAGCGACTGCATAGCCATCTCTTGTGGTTAGGTATTGCTTGTCACCTAGCAGCATTTGATTGGGGGTTTATGGAGTTCTTTAAAGTTAGAGAGATAATAATGTATCTGGCCGAAATACTATCTGGTGGTAGGAAAACCTATGGTATAAATATTATTGGTGGAGTAAGGAGAGATATTACTGAGAAAAGAGCAGAAAAAGCACTTAAAATGTTAAATGAATTTGAGGAGGAATATAAAAAAGTTCTTGATACTGTTGTTAGCACATCTACATTTATTAAACGTGTAAAGGATGTAGGCGTGTTACCTAAAGAAGTTGCCAGAAAAACAAGTGTTGTTGGTCCAGTAGCACGAGGGTCGGGAATTAAAAGAGATACGAGAAAAGATCATCCTTATGCATCTTATGATGAAATAGACTTTAAAGTTCCAACCTATGATGATGGAGACGTACTTTCAAGGGCTTTAGTTCGAGCTGAAGAGGCTTTGGAATCAATCAATATAATTAGGCAAGCTATAGAAAACATGCCTAGTGGCCCTATAATTACTGACGAAAAAGAGTATATAAACTATGCAAAAGGATTGGGGGCTGTCGAAGCTCCTAGGGGAGAGGATGTTCATTTTGTTATATTAGGGCCTCTTAGTAAGGTTTATAGACACCGAATAAGGGCTTCGACCTATAATAACTGGCCTGTGGTACCATATATGTGCCGTGGTTATACTCTGGCTGACGTACCATTAATAATTGCCAGTATTGACCCATGCTATAGTTGCACTGAAAGGGTCTTACTTATAGATGTTAAAACTGGTAGTCGTAAGAATATTTCTTATGACTACTTGCTAAATTTGTGTCGAAAAGGTGGTAGGTTGTGACACTGAAAAATATATTAAAAATTATAAAGGAAAAAGGTACTGTAACTTTAGCTTATCCCTTTGAACCTGAAGAGGTTCCAGAAGATTTTAGGGGAAAACCTATAATAAATCCAGATATTTGTATGGGTTGTGGTGCGTGTGCTAATGTTTGTCCTCCTGATGCCATAATGGTGTTTGATGATTTTGAAAAGGGCACTAAGGTTTGGAGAATATTTTATGGTAGATGTATTTTTTGTGGAAGATGTGAAGAAGCCTGTCCAATTGGTGCTATTAAGCAAAGCGAAGAATTTGAGTTGGCTTCAAAAAGTAGGGAAGATTTGGAGTCTATTGTTATTACACCCCTAGCAAAATGTGATATATGTGGAAGATATTTTATTATTAGTGAAAGAGAGATAAAACAAGCATTAGAGATAACAAAAGCCTCAAAGACAATACCTCCATCGATTCTTGAACTAATTGAGAATGGCGTTGAATGTCCAACTTGTAAGCGTAAGAAAACAGTTTTATCCTTTGTTAGGGCGTTAAAACCTTTCGAATCTGAAAAATTAGAGAGCATACCACCAGCCACGGCAGTTAATCTAGTAAGGGAAAAATTAACATTTCACAGTTCATTGGGCAAGAAAGGAGAATATACAAATCCTAGAGAAGATAATATCAAGGGAGTGGGACAAAATGAAGGAAAAACTAAAGAAAAAAGCATATGAGGTACTAAAAAGATCGGTTTATGTGTTAAGAGTAGATACGGGATCATGTAATGGTTGCGAAATAGAAATTTATAATGCATTCACACCCTATTTCGATATTGAGAGATTTGGTGTGAGGTTAGTATATTCGCCTAGGTTGGCAGATGTTTTACTTGTAACAGGTCCAGTTACCAGACAATTTGTACCTATACTAAAAGCAGTGTATGAGGCTATACCTAAGCCATGTATTGTTGTAGCTTGTGGGGCTTGCGCTTGTGGTGGGGGAATATGGTATGATAGCCATTCAATAATGGGTGGGGTGGATAAGCTAATTCCAGTAGATGCCTATATCCCGGGATGTCCACCTAGGCCTCAATCGATACTTTATGGTATGTTAGTTGCTTTAGATGTTTTAGCTCAAAAAATTGAAAGAGAAGAGGCTATTGCAAATTCCAGTACCTATAAACCAGAATTCTCAAATTTTGAAGGTATAATTGATAATTGGGAACTTTACAAAGCACTAAAATTTGAACTTCATAGATATCTTGGATATAGATTTGGTAATAGAGTTTTAGAGGACTTATTGAAACTTTCAAAGGAATGTAGTAATATTGATGAGTTTATAGAAAAAGCTGAAATGAAAATTCAAGAGAAATATAATGATCCAAGAGTAACTGAGGCTGTTAAGTTTTCATGTCTAAAACTTAAAGATGTTAAGGAAGTGATTACATAATGGATCCTTTATTGTTTTTTACTATTGCGGCTATAATTATACCTATTATCTTCAGCCTCTTAGTATTTAATAGCAGGAGGGCATATAACTTATCTGTAGTAGCCTCACTGATATCATTTTTATGTGTATTATGTATTACATACCTATTCTTGTTCAGCTATGGTACAATATCCCACAAGTATGAAGTGATATATTATCGAGGTATAGAACTTGGTTTTATAATTGACACTCTAAGTGTACTAATTAGCTTTATGGTCGCATTTAACGGCCTAGCTACAATAGTTTTTTCAAAATACTACATGTCCCCTCTAAATAAAGAACATCCAATAAAATTTGAAAAAACAATAAGATTCTATAGTTTTCTTCTTATTTTCGAAAGCTCTGCTTTAGGATTTATATATTCATCAACATTACTTTCAATGATTATATTTTTTGAATTGACAAGTATATGTTCTTTCTTTCTCATAGGCTACTATGGTACACCGGAGTCCAGAAAAGCAAGTTTTGAAGCACTAATAGTAACACATATCGCAGCTATGGGCTTATATGTAGCTGCAGGTATAACATATGCATATACCGGTAGTCTTAATGTTGTAGCAATTAAAAGTCTTCCCGAACTAATGAAAACAGTCACGCTATTATGTTTACTAGTAGCTGCTATGGGTAAATCTGCTCAAGTACCAACTCATACGTGGCTTCCACATGCTATGGTTGCCCCTACACCAGTTTCAGCCTACTTACACGCAGCAGCTATGGTTAAATTAGGAGTTTATCTAATGTTGAGAGTATACATTGAAGTAGGATTTACGCAAATTGTCACAATTGCTTGCCTAGTAGTAGGTTTAATTTCAATGATGTATGGGTGCATAATGTACTTCCCGCAGCGTGATCTAAAGAGACTCTTGGCTTATTCTACAATAACACAACTATCGTATATATTAACAGGGGTTGGTATAGCTTCTTTAGGATCCTCACTAGCATTACAAGGAGCTGCATTACATATATTTAATCATGGATTTGCTAAAGAATTATTTTTCTTGACTGCTGGTCTGATCTCGTATTCCACTGGTACTAGACTGCTCAACGAAATAAGTGGTCTGAAGAAAATAAAAGGTGCTGCAGTAGGTTTCATTGTAGCTGCGATGTCTATAACAGGCATTCCACCATTTAACTGTTTTTGGAGCAAGATATCAATAATAATAGGTGGTTATCAAACAGGAACATTAGTAGGTATAATTGCATCCACAATAATTCTTTTTGAGTCTTTAATATGTTTCATATGGTTCCTTAGAATACTAACACAGTGCATAATGGGAAAGCCATCAGAGAGAGTCGAAAAGGCACAAGAAGTACCCAGCTCAATGAAGCTTGTCATATATTCGTTAGTCTTATTCACGCTGATATCGCCTATAATAGCTGGGCCATTCTTAAGATTACTTATAAATCCCTAATTTTTCATAATTGATTTAGAGGTGCTCAACTTGAAAATTGAAATATATTCCTTTCTAAGCAGGTCTACGTTAATTGATGAAAATACATTAAACATCATAGACGATTTTTTAATTAGAATTGCTCATGACGAGTCAATTTATGATGTTTTAGTTAAAATATACGAAGGGCACTTAGATGATATAATCAACAAACTTAATGATGATGAGCTAGCAAAACTAAAACGCTACCATTATTTGGTTTTAAAGAAAAATGATGCAAGAAAAATATTAAAGGCCATAAACAAAGAACCTCAAAGTCCCGATTTAAAATATATAGTAATTAAAGTTGCAAACAAATAATAAAAAAACAAATAGCCTTCCTAGAATGCCTTCATATAAAATAGTTGTTTACGTGAACTTAACAATCTTCATCCGATCACTGACGTAATGACTTAAGAAATTTCTATTTCTTTTGACTTAGAATAGAGAGCAAAAAAAGTAAAAAGATTTTCTGAGAAAAATACATATAGAAAACTTATGTTATGAGTTTATACACGTAATGTTCAAGGTTCTCATCACGAGAGAGGTGAAAGCCTTTGAGAACATTTATTAAAGTTTTAGCAATAACTTTACTCATTTTAGCTGGTGTGAGTTTTATTTTCTCTCTGAACGCTACAATAACGGGAATTGAGCTTTATGAAAATATAACTAATGGAAAATATGATGATTTTCTCACTGAGGGAGCATATTTTGAATATATTTATACTGGAGATCAGTATGGTGAGGGCGATTGGGAAGATTATCATTGGTGGTTTCGTGAAACGGGTCGTTTGGAAGTAACAAAAGTGGAAAATGACATTATTGAAGGTCAACTAGTTTATGAGAGAGTAGAAGAGGATAACGAGGGATTATACAATGAGTATACATGCTATGTAAATTTCACTTATAATATAACTAGTTATTGGTATACAGAACATGTAAAAGTTGTTAGTGGCGATAAAACTGAATACTATACTAACAATTACATAGAACCATGGTTTTATCATAAAGAAAACGATTTGCCTATAATCCTAAATGAATCGTTTTTGATCACTAAGAAAGAAATTACAATATACGAAATTCCAGTGAGGTCACTATTTGCTCATAGAGAAGAAAATATAATATATGTCGAAGATAATATTTCCTTCTACGGTCAAATTATTGAAGATTATTACTTTGATGAGCAAAGTGGTGTCTTACTGAAGTACACTGTTAGCTACCCAAGCATGTGGGATTTATCAAACAGTGTAGGATGGTCATACTATGATGATATGTGATCACAAGGACAAACGTAAAGCTTGCAATAAATATTGATGAAACACAGGCACAAGTATATCCCTGGATTATTGTTCTGAAAACACAAATTTGGGCGTTATTATTCATTCTAATAGGAGCAATTACTACCATTAGCGATCCGTTTATTACTAATCGGACATTTTCCAAAGCAGTAAAAAATATTAAAAACTTTAGTTCTCCACAGCCAGTTACTCACTTATCACCAGTTTACTTTGATGTTTATGCAAATGGCTGGCTTTCGGACGGCTTTGTTGTCTTCAAGAGAGGATCAGAAAGTCATGTTTTAGCTGATTTGCGTAAAGAGGAACAGCATGCATTAGATACTACAGAGTTATTTGCGTTGGAAAAACTTCTGGCATTTGATGAATTAAATGAATCTGATGTCAATGTACTAAATGCAATAAACTCAAAGTGCAACTGTGTAGAATTAAGAGGAATGCCTAGGAGTGATCCAATCCTTGTAGATAAGTTAAAAGAAATAAGCAAGAGGTATATCGACAATGTCTTAAAAGCTATAAAATCTCCTGAAGCCTACGAATTATTAGAGTTTGCTTTTGAGATTATGGGCTATCGAAAAGTTCTCGCAGAGATGTTTGGTCAAGCCTATGCACTTCCACCATATAACTTATTTAGGGCATGGAAAATATATGAGAGAGTCGGTATTGGGCGGGTATTACTAATAGGTGACGATGATTTCTTATCAATACTTCTAGCAAAGCTCGGTGTCAGCGTGTCGGTAATTGATGTAGATCCGTATGTATTAAGAGTTATTAGGTATCTATCTCAAAGATATGGGCTAGAAGGCAGAATTGAACTGTTTTATCATGATATCCGTGAACCATTTACTATTGACACTCGTTTTAGTGCAGTTCATATGGATCCTGGGTACTCCCTTGATGGATTATTACTGTTTTTATCTCGAGGATTGGCTTGTTTAAGATTAGGTGGTACTCTTTTTGTTAGTTGGAATAGTAAAGGAGCAAACAAAGATTTACTAGAAAAAGCTCTAGTTGCGCATAATATTAACATCTTAGAGAGGGCTAAAATAAAGCTGCGATACTTGGTACCTGTTGCAGGATACTATTCGCATATACGCACAAAATATGGAGGGCACACTATATTTATTCCTCCGACAATTAGAGTAGGGGCCTGGAAAGCTATATTCTATATCGGAACTCTACAAAGGTCACCTAATTTCGTGGTCAAACCAGATTTTGCGTACACGGGGGTTCTGTATTGATAAACATTAGAGAGAGAATGGTAATGCTTAAAAATTTTTTATTTCCCAGCAAAGCAGTAGCATTTGCTCATAATTATTTTATAACATCAGAACCTCAAGAGCTACGTGATTGTGAAAATTCGTTTCAAGGTCTTCTTAAATTACCTGAAGGGCAAGTTATAATATTTGATTTATGGGGGCGAAACCTAAAGCTTGATATTAAGAGTAAAAATGCGTATCCTCTTCGTCTCGAAAATCCTTTCAATGACAAATTCGGTGAAACCCCTAGAATAAAGGGACTCCAAGAGGATAATTTTATTTACAGCATAATAACTAAACTTGACGATAAGATTCTCCTCAAAGTTAGGAGAAAGATTAGGGGTCTTAACATAGGGGACGCTTTGAAAATTGCCAGAGAGATATCAAAATATAGAAAAGTCTACTCTAATGTTTATGGCCAAGCACCCATGCTGCCATTATCCAATGCTATTAGAGCCGCGATAATTGAAAAATACTTACCTAAAGGGTCAAAAGTGCTTCATATCGGGGATAATGACGCACTTTCTATAATCTTAAGTAAGCTAGGCTATGAACTTTTTGTGATCGATATAGATGATTATGTATGTTGGTTTTTGAAGAAATTAGCAGAAAAATTTGATGTTAAAGTTCGTGTTGGACGCATAGATGTCCGCTTACCATTTAAAATTGATACTATGTTTGATGCATTTATTACCGATCCAGAACATACAGTAGCCTGCTTATTAGTATTTGTTCTCAGAGGTTTACAATTTACAAAGAAGGAGGTTTTGGTTTTATATCTTGGGAAAGCAACATTTTCCAGAGACGCTATCTATCCGCAATAATAAAAAGGTATAACCTAAAGAAAATAGAACTTAGAAAGAAGATACTTTACTATCTCTCGCCCCTAAAAACATTTTATGAACATATGAAATCGTTCAGAAAAAAGGATATCGGCTTCTCCATTCCTAAATGGAAAGCCGATTTTTGGGTTGTTAAAAAAGAAAAGGACATAAATTATCTAAATAAAGAGTTCACAATCTCACTTTACTAATATAACAAATATTTTTGGAGTTCTACCCGATATTGCGAAGTAATAAGGATTTTCGGAAGATTTTTATTTTTCTCCGACAGTTATATTTTTGTGATTGCTATGAAACATGTTGTTATAAAAGAAATTCTAAAAGTAGGCAAGAAAGGTGAAATTTATACCTCTAAGAGAATTAGAAAAATTGCAGGATTAAAAGCTCCTGGTGAAGTGATAGCCATTGCAAAGGAAGGAGAGTTGATAATAAAGACGTTAAAGCCAATTAAAGAGTTTCTCTCTGAACCTCCATTAATGAAAATAAGTGTGGAAGAAGCAGAAAAAATATCTGAAGAGGCACAGAAGGAGTTTTTCGAACATGAAAAAGAGGCATAAAGTTATGCTTGACACGACGTATTTAATGCCTCTTTTTGGTATCGAAACAGAAAAATTCTCTGCATCCCAATTACAGATACTGCTTGGCCAAAGAAATTTGGATCTATTTTACTCTCCAGTATCTTTGGTTGAATTAAAATGGATCATTTTAAAGCAGATTAAAAAAGTGAATAATATTTTTAAAAAGACTTTACTTTCTAGATATAACGAAGCTCTATGGTATCTTCTTTATGGAGAGTATTTTTATGAATTGCCCCTAATAGATCCCCGCATAAATTCTCTTGAAGATATGCTCAGAGACCTTGGTTTAAATGATTACTTTGACCGTATCATTTTTGCTGCTGCATTAGAATATTGTGACATTTTATTGACTGAAGATACAGAAATTCACGATGTTTGGCTTTCTCAAAAAGAAAAACTCACAGACAAAGAATTTCATGTATTAAATTGGATGGAGTTTAAACAGTTTCTTCTTTAATTGTTTCCAAGGTATTAATTTTAAACCAAATTTTTGGACATGTTTATAATGTCTAGTATTGTTTGTCACAAATGGTAAATTTTTGCAAATAGCGATTGCCGCGTTGAATATATCCCTATCGGATATAGTCTCACCATCTTTTCTCAGGATAGACCAAATCTCACTAGCTTTTAAGATAGCATCGTTATCCAATGAAAAAATTGCAAAGACCTCCTCTATGAGTATTTTTTCTTTTCGTACATCTTTACTATAATAAGCAGCCCCTCTTAAAATTTCATATAAAGATATTTCCGTCATGTATCCATCATATGCCTCAAGAAATTTCAGTAGAAGGTTCTCCTTTTGAAGAAATATAAAAACATCGGTATCAATGATTATTTCCCTTTCTTTGCTTTCAATAATTTTCTACTCTCCTCAATCGAATTCAATATCATCTCTGCCTCCTCGTCGCTTAGAGGGAATTCCTTAAGGAGCTTCTTCGCTGCACGAATTCTCTTAATTTTTTGCATTTCATCAGCTATTTTCTCCAAAAATTCATCCCAATTTAAATTGCCTTTCAGCTCTTCAAGTTTTTTCTTAACCCGTACTGAAATAGTTATCGTTGAATACTCCAAGCTGAACACCCTTTAATTTATAATTAACAATTGTTAATTAATTTTTCTTTTTTTAAAATTAAATCAAAACTACCATTAATTTCATTACTATGAGCTATTATTTTTGTGAATACTCCAAAAGTTCTAAATATAAAAAGCTATAATTTTAGCCGTAGAAAAATTAAGAAAAAGATCGTTAAAAAAATAAATGAGCCGGAATAGAGCATAAAGACCTTCATGATATTGCTACTTAACTTAGAAATTCTTTACCAGTAAATTATTATTCCTAACAAGCAAATTATCATTTTCAGAGCAATTCTTAAATTTAAGAAAGAGTATAGTTGATTGAGAACAACCTTATGAGTTCTAAAAAGATTAAAATAATGAGTGTCAAATATAAAATATATGGTCATCAATAATAATATAATGTTTAATGCCTTTATAGGTCTATACTTATCAGGTATAATACCATGCTTAAGAATGTACGGAGAGCTCCTATACATATATATACATTACAAGTTACGTGGAGTGTATAAACATGCAACTTTGGTTTGTAGACCATTTTATGGTCTTAGAAGTAGTAAATATAGTGACCTTTTTAATTTTAACTATAATCTTGTATAGGCGTGTTAAAAAAGTTTCACAGATAATAGCAAATTCATGGGACATTAAAGATATGAAAAAAGTGGTGGTACCCAATTACAAATATATTAATTTCCTGATACGTTTTCTTGCTCTCCTAATAATGTTGTATATTCTTCCTTTGACACAATACCTGATTATTTTCTTACAGCTATTCCCATTTAGTTCTATAGATTCTCTGGTTTTTTCAACTCTCTATCTAATCTATACTATAATCCTAGTTTTAATTCATGAAAATCGTTTTAAGTCCATTATCGATTGGATTATGGAGAAAATAATAAAAATAATTCCATGGATACGCGAAAAAATAAGTACTGAAGCGATTACAACAGAGAGTCTATACCTTTCTTTCTATACAATTTCGATTACAATTAACCTGTTTATTTTTCTTCCTGCGGCATATGTATTAACTTGGTTTGGTACATCTTGGATATACACATCACTATCAGTCATTATTCTAATTGAATCATCCGTGATAGTTATTATGCTTGGTATTATTTTCAATAAAATATTGCCAAAACTTAGAGAGAGCAGATTTAGAGAATTCTTTTTAAGAAAAAATAAGAACTCTCTTGAACAAAAAATAATAGAATTATTCTATTCTGGAGGTTTTTGGCAATTAGTATCAATAATAACGCTTCTTGCGTTAATAGTAGTAATAGTATATTGTATCGGATTTTCATATCAATCCACATACCCATATGTGCAATTAATTACACTTGCAGCATTCTCTGGAATAATTTTTGTAACATCCGAACTTTTATGGAACTATTTATTTGAAAATGTCTTTGACAAAAATCTTCAAAAGATCGATGTTAGCAAAGTAAAATTCCTAGAAGACTATGCAGACGAAATTGTAGAAACTTTAAATGAAAACCCTGAATTAGGAATATTTCAAATTGCTGAAGAGAAAGGACTAACTAAGAGGCAGATTATAAAAATCTTAAGATATTATCCAAATTATAAGAGGCTTTTAGGCACCAAAGGAGCGATATTGCTATGGAAGCATGCATGTGTGTATAGTTTATTAAAAAAGATTCCACCCGATTATCGTTCAGATGAACGATGGTTACTTGCTTTGATTATGATAAACAATGATACCGTAATTGATGTCTTCTACAATAAAACAAAACTTTCCAAAGAACTCGTTAAGAAAATAGTGTCACTAGCTTACAAGAATCATAAAGAGGCCACAAAATACGCTCTTATAGGAAATTATCAAATCAAAAGCAAAGACATTAAAAGAGCTGTAAAAAAGGATTCTAAGCTGGCTATAGAAATGTCATTCACAGACCGGTTGCTTTTTCTCCTTCTCCATATCGAAGGTTTTATCACAAAGGAAATGGCATGTACAATAAATACCTATGACCGCTATAATGAGAAAATATGTTTCGCTAAAAGTACAATTTTGGAAGCCTTTAACCTATTCAATAGCTATTTAATCAAAAGGCTAATTGTAAAAATACCTGACGTCATCCACATTATTCCAGATGAACTTATTACCGAAAAAGTCATCCAGAAAAACATAATTGAAGATGCAGTATTCTTAACACTAATCCCAGAACCGGTCATTAATAAAATAGTCGCTCACGTCCCCATCAACACTCTGGAATCAGCAGTTCTCGAAAAGAAATCATTAATAAAATTCAGAGCTATTTCTAAAAAACTCGCTAACAGCAATAAAAGTTTCTGGAATAAATACGTTAACAATCTAACAATCAATGATTTTAGCAACTATATCAGTCATTTTCCACTTTTCGTTCACGACATAATATATAAGCGACTAATCAAAGAACTCGGAACTGACAAGTGGTTCGACTTTCTCTTAAACAAAAATCTTAGAGAAAGAGCTCCAGATCTCGCTCTGCTAATATCCCTATATCAAAGAAAAAATGAAGATAAAACAAAAATATATATCTCGGGCCTAATGGAAATACTCAAGTATGACGATACTCGAAAAATCGCAAATGCGATCGCTTATAATCAAAAACTGCCGAAAGAAGAACTTCTAAGACTTGTAAAAGACTATCCGCAATTGACACTATGGTTTCCAGATGACTTGGCTGATTATATTATTGACAATTTTGAAAATTTAACAAATCAATTCTTTTTCTTCGTAGAGTTCTATATAAAACTCGGCGGGATTTTATCTAAAAAATCTCTCATCCTAATTTACGAGAAGGTTAAAAACGGTGAACTGCGACTCAAGACAGCCCTTAAATTAATCCCTTATGAGGCAAAAATATTCGATACAAAACCATTTAAAAAGGTAAAAACACTTAATGATTTCGAGAAGGCTCTTAAAGAAATAGGTGTTCTCTAATTCAAATATATAAAAAGTGAAAGCATGATAGTAGCTATCTGTATATGTTGATGTATATCCTGTTACTTTTTACAAAAAATAATTATTATCGTCATAACTTTCTTTTTGTCTATTCCCAGCTTTATAAGTTCTTCAGTGAATCCCCTCTATACCATTACTTATGATTCCTCGGATTATATCTTTTGTGTAAATGGATATGATTTATCACTTAGAATATGTATCAACTCTTTTTTATTAATTTTCTTGCAGAAAAATTATTTCAATAACTATAAAAGCTTGTTATATTATTTCTTTCCCTCCTGGTAACATCCGAGAATGGATAATTTAACAGTATTTTAGCCTAAAAGGACTGGAAGGAGCAAATTATTAATTTATAAATCACCTACTTTCGGATGTTATCCCTTTCCAGTCGCAAAACATATCCAGCTAGTTCTTCTTCTGGACAGAAATCTAATATGTCCTATGAATAATCCTTTGTTTTTAAAGGAATTTCCATAATATAGCAAGATATAGCAAGAACGAAATGAGCCCACCGATAGCGTATGAGAGTATAATCACCAATATGTTGAGTTCTGTTACGATAACACTCCATATTGTAATAATTATGAGTGGCGATATATAAGTCACAAAAATGGAACCAATAAATATTGCAATAACAGCAAGTGCAATGAGCACCAAAGTACCTTCCATTAAATTTTTCATTCTAAATTCAGGATATGAATATTTGCTAATAATGTAAATATGGGTAATGAGAAGCGTTAGTAGGTATATATTCTCCAAATATAAAATGGGTAAGTTTGATAAGTTCAAGGCTAATATGACTACAATATAGGGTATATACTGTCGTCTTTTTATCGTAGTTATGAACACTATTAATGCAAACATAATTGCGCATATATATGTTGCTAAATAATGTGAAACATAAAAATTAAGGGGTGTTTCCATAATTATAAATCCTAAAAAGAGTGTTGCGGACGCCATAAAAACTATAAAGTACCATGATGCACGAAAACCTGCTATCAATCTGATTAATTTATACCCATAAATGGTTAATACATAATGCAAAGTTAACAGTATGATCAGAGCATATTTTATAGCATTATCCTCCAACATGGATAAAAGTATGGACGATACGTCCAGAAAAGGAATATATAGTACCCCTCTAAGAACTAAATAAATGTATGCAAATAGAGAAATGATAATTATGGACTTAACTTTCCTAGAAAATTTTGTAGCACGATCTTGACCAATTTTATCTAACAAAATATTTGGTCTCATTTTTAAGATGAAAGAGATCACATAGAAAGCGAAAAGCACGACAGCCAAATTATTTAATCGTGGAATAAAGTCAATGGAATCTGGAATAAGGTCAAAGTCACTATCTTCAAGTAATGGATCCGAACCATAAGAAATTTCATTGTAATCTGAGAGCCCGTCGCCATCAGTATCTACATTATTCGGATCTGTTTTATATTTGAACTCATCAATATTATTCAATCCATCACCATCTATATCAATATGTCCATCAGAAGAATTTAGTGGATCTAAACCATATTTAACCTCCCAACCATCAAATATACCATCATTGTCAGTATCAGGATCTATGGGCGATGTGTTATAAACAAAAACTTCAGCATAATCGTTTAGAAAATCATGATCGGTGTCATTTAGCAATGGATTTGTCGCATACATAGCCTCATAATAGCTAGATAAATTATCATTATCAAAGTCATATGTCACCTTTATCACGTATGTGTGTACATTATTATTTTCAGGATTAAATAAGATATAGATTGAACCGTACCAATTAATGGATGTTGCCCTGCAATTACCTAAAAATGTTCCTATACTAGTTATCTGAAATTTTCGTGTACCATCAAACGAGATAAAGCTTAAGTAAACATTTTCATCTTTGACGTACCATGATGGAACAATAAAACCATGCCACATGCCTAATGAAATAGCATTGTCTATACCTATTCCTCCAAGGACTTTAAACCAATCTACTAATTTGAACTTGTTTATTCTCATCAGAAAAACATCTTGCAAACCAAATTTGGCATGACTTTCTGTCACACCCAAAACATATATATTCTCTTCATTATCCATTACTAAGTCGATCGCATAATCGTTCGATTGGCTATTGCCCCATGTCAAACGCCAGAGCACATCGCCATCGCTATTTAACTTAAGCAATAACATATTTGTATAGTTTTCTGTCTCATGAATTAGCATACCAACAATATAAATATCCCCACTGTTACTTACAGAAATACCATATCCATGCACACTAAGAGAACTATCCTCATATAACATTTCAGAATATTTATTTCCAAGAGGATCATATTGAGCGACAAAGATAGCCGAATGTTCCTCAAATAGAATATTACCCATTATTGTTATCATACCATCAATCGTTATAAAAAGGTCATCTACGGTTAATTCACGCTTGTTAGGAATTGATGAAAGAAAAGTTCTTGACCAAGAAACATTCCCATTCTCTTCGATCTTTAAAATGAAAACCATCTCATTAGAATTTTGTTTCAAAATACCAGTTACAATATAGTTATTCTCAAAATCCACTGCAACTTTAGAAACATACTCATTATGTTCTGCGTATCCCCATATAATGTTCCACAATAATGTACCATTACAACTTAACTTCGTAATCAAAATGTCATATTTTAATGTAGTTCTATTGTAAAAGAGTCCACCTAAAATAAGATTTCCCTTGTTATCCACAGTCAATGTCCTATAAGTGATGTTTGACTGGAAAAATGTAGTCTGTTCGGCAGACACGATAGACGAGGACAAATCTTTATTTTCGTTATGTGAGCTTTGATTAAGAAATATGCGATACATATTATCTAACATGTAATTTTGTTGATTAGTTAAAATTTCATATTTACCATAAAACGTTACACTTAAAGTACAAGAGAATATAATAATCGTTAAAAGTAGCACTACAAAATGTTCTGAATGAAAATTTATTTTAAACAGCCTTCCAAAGCTATTATCGGTATTCATAAGATTTGCCTCCAATAAAAAATAAAATATGAAATATTAATAAATATTAATTGCTTGTTTTGAAATAATATAAATACTAGTTTTTATCTGAAAATAAGGTCACATATTATTTCTCTAATTTTCTCAATTCTTTCATGTACAAAATTTTCAATGCATGTTTTTCTAAATTGTAAACGTTAATTTCAGCACTCTGACAATATCTCTATTAATAAAGAATGTTAGATAGTAAATCATATTATGTTATGTTCTCTAAGCCATTCTTCAAAACCGATGATTCCATTCTTCTGGATCTTATTTACTAAGTCCTTTGGCCAGAACGGGAGTGACTCATCAGATAATATTTCAACAATTTCTCTTTTTGCAATATTACCATTTTTATACGCATTATAGAGCCATAGAAGTCCTTCTTCAGCTATAAATCCACCATTTCTCAGAACAGCCTTTATGACTTTTATTTCAGGACAAAATGTAAGAAGATCGAAAATTTTTCCTTTAAGCGGTGCTGCGTCAACAAATACTCTCCTATAATCTTCATCTAAATAGTATATTTTATTTTTATGAGGGACATAAATTAAATAGTTATCAAAATAATCAAGCACCAACATTAATTTATATCTATTCAAATTCGTTTTTGATAAGAAGTCATGTAAATTCATTGAGAATGATTTCTTGTTATGCAATAGTCTTTCTATTGCATCTATCCATTTACCAATTGAAATCTCCAAATCACCCCTCTCCATATAGCCATTCTCATTATAAACCCACTTTACTCTTGCATCAATTTTCCTGAAAAGCGCATTAATTAGTTTATCTCCAAATAAATATAACTCATACTCAAATTGCTTATCAAAAATCTCATAAAGTGGAATTTTTACATTACCAGATGGCCTAGAGCTGTAATCAAGCTTAGCTTTTATCGAGGAGACTATGTAATCCCCAATATTTCTCTCAAAAGAGGCATATGAAATTAAGAGTTCCGAAAATGCATAGAGCGTTGCTATAGAAATTATAACCAATGGTAAATTAAAATATAGTGCAGTTAATATAGCAAGAACCGAAAAAAACGAAATAATTCTGAAGAGATTGAAAAAGTATGTTGGATATTTCTCAATCAGTGAAACAATTAAAATTTCTAATATTATAAGAATGACAAGAAAGTTCTGCATATACCCCAGTATTCTGCTTACTTGTAGTATAAAGAGAATCCCTATAATTGCTATAACTGCAAGAAGTATTATCATAAGATAACTTATTGTTTTAAATCTGAAATTTATTATGATTAATGATGTAATTGATGCCACACTAGATACTACTACGGTCCATAGTAAAATTAGAGATGCCAGTTTAAGCGAAATTCTAAGAAATGGCAATACTATTAAAGATACTGTTAGCAGCACGAAATTTATGATTGTCGATAATGATATAAAAAATGATGTTTTGTACCAGAGTCTTCCGCTAATTATAGAAAGAACTGTAAAAAGAAGCACAAGGGAAAGTAATGTGAGCAAATCTAATATATCAATCAATACGGAGCCAAAGATTGGGCTAAATGCTAGTGCAAGAAATACTATCAAATTAGATAGCAATGGAATAGCTTCTTGTATATTATATTTGCGAATTTTAAACACCTCTAAAGCTGTTCTTATTTTCATGAGATGTTGAAATAAAGATTAAGATTAAATTATACCTATCATGATAGTTTATCGTAAGCTGTAATTCCCTATATTCACTCTAATAATATTTTTACAATAGGCTATTTTGATAATATTTTCAGTCTTCTAGGCACTTTTAAAATTTTTTTCCAATGAATTATAATCATTATTGTTATTGTCATGAAAATATTAATAATTATAATCCAATTATTAATAGTAGGAATAGGATCTATAGAATCGCTAATGCCATCTCCATCGGAATCCCAAAACCTAGGGCTCGTCCCCCTTGATATTTCATCTCCATCAATGATTTCATCTCCATCGGTATCTATAACATATGGATCGCTGCCGTAAATGAATTCTTGATAGTTTGATAATCCATCTCCATCTAAATCCATATTTCCATCAGAAATATTTAATGGATCTAATTCGTATTGTATCTCCCATCCATCAAAAATTCCATCTCCATCAGTATCTGGTTTTATTGGATCTGTATGATAAATATTTATCTCATCTCCATCAGATATCTCATCAGCATCAGTATCATTGCTACATGGATTTGTATTCATATCAACCTCATCTCCATCAATTATTCCATCATTGTCAGTATCGTTAAAGAGCGGATTTAAACTGTATATAGCTTCATAGTAATCAGATAGTTTATCATTATCAGTATCTTTGTCAAATGGATTAGTGCCTAGTACGATCTCATCCCAATCAGAAAGTTGATCATAATCCGAATCTTCGCTAAATATTGCTAGGAATATGTCCCAATTATCATCATTTTTAATAGATCCGATAAAATAGATTATACCAAATTGATCAACAAAACAATTTCCACACATACATTCCTCTTCCGATGGGGGTGATAGTTGCCATAGTTCTTTAAATGTATTATTATTTAATGTAAATGCAGTAATGTAAGAATATTCTTCTTCGGAGTACCAGAATATGTAGATTGTATTATTCCTAAAAAGTATAGAACTACTAAAATCATTTCTCAAACTTCCTATTATTTCTTTATTAATAATAGTACCATTATTATCAAGCATTAGAATGAAAATGTCACTTCCATCAAATTTCGTATAACTTGATGTGTATCCTACTATATATACATTATCTTTATCATCTACGCAAATTCCTGTAGGAACATCGTCATCCGGACCACCCCATGTCATGTTCCATATCATATTTCCTTGGTTATCGTATTTTAATACAAAGACATCAGCATCACCAGCAGTATAGCTTGAAGTGTATCCCGTTACATATATATACTCATTATTGTCAACAGTAATGTCTAACCCAACGTCATTTTTGGTTCCACCCCAAACACGTTCCCACTGTTTGGTTCCATCTGTAGTGAACTTTAAAATAAGAATGTCATATTCACCAGAACCATAACTCGAAGTATATCCTGTTACGTAAAGATAAGTATCTTCATATAAAACTAAACTCATTCCACATTCATATTCATAATCTCCCCATACTCGCTCCCATACCTTATTTCCTTCACTGTCAAATTTCATTAAGAGAAGGTCATAATCATAAATCCC
>JBECUL010000002.1:0-102311 GCA_040225955.1 Candidatus Asgardarchaeum abyssi
GGGAAGGGTTTAACGTCATACTCAAAAATTCTCACTATGTTTTTATGGTTGAGCTTAGACCAGATTTCTGCTTCCCTCAGAAAATCCTCCACATCCTTCGAAGATAATGTTCTCTGAACATCCATCTTCGGGATTTTAATAGCATAGTACACGTTATTTCTCTCTGCCAGCCAAACTTCTGAGAAGCCTCCCACACCAATAAGTTTTAGCAACTTATATCCAGGTATCTCGAAGACCTTCAAGAGAAGACCTCCAGTGAAAACATTAAGCTAAACTAATATACGCTTTACTACAAAGAATTATTTAAAAATATCGAACAAAGAGATCAGCAGACGTTAACTAAAAGTTAATGAATAATCATTTAAAGCTTTACATAAAGAGTTGGGGAAAAGTATACGTATGTATAGAACATCATTTTCTAATTGTAGTGCAGTATAAAATTTTCTACATAAGAATTACATAATAAAGAGCACAGTCACATGCTAGTAACGGAATTCGAAATTTAAGTATAAGATTTGAAAAATTTTACTTTTCAGTAGTGTGCTGGTTATTAAGGTATCCTGTGTCCTCTTTTTAGCTTTTCTGTGAGTAGGTTTAGGAGATTCAAGTAAGTTATGAATACATGGGATACTGAATATTTTATTATAGTTGGTAAGGCAAGAGGTTTGGTTGATGCGGTTGCTGTTTAAGCTATTATTCCTTGGAGACATGGTGAGGAAAGGGCAAAAGAAGCTTTTTTATAGAATTAGATTTTTGGTCAGTCATTTAGAGTATTGTACTAAAGTCTAAGCTTGGAATAAAAATCCCTAAAGAATTAAAAGATAACATTAATGGTGCTATATTATCGAGAGGAATCAATAATTCAATTTAAAGACCAAAAATATCGAATTACAAAACTTTTATCGGCCTATATGATGAATTCTTAGTATATCCTTCAAAAAACAATAAAATTGGTGTATGTCTATAAATATAGACCATGAATTTCTAGTTTTTAATTGGGACCTAATAAAAAATAACTGACTCCTATGGACATATGATAATAAAGTCATTGTTGCATGTACTCTGGCTGGAAATTTGATTCGCTTATATTTACCATAAAAGAATTAAATGAGAATTTTAGAAATTTATATTCACTAAATCTAAATGCTATAGAAGATTATATAGAAATTTCAAAAAATAAAAATTGTTTAGTGAGATGAGCCAAAAATGTCAGAAAATAGGTATGAGAAGATGGAAAAGGGAAAAAAGGAGGCTAGGATAGGGTTAGATAGCGAAAAAGATATAATCAATATGATAAACATCAGCAAGGAATTTCAAGACTCACTAAGAAGATGCCTAATCACTCTTGGCTTTAATCCTGAAAAGAAGATTATAGCACGAAAGAATAATACAAAAACAGATATTCTCATAAAAATAAGTGATAAAGAAGAAATTGGTGTGAGCATAAAATCCAGTACAAGAACGAGCTTTCATCAGATTGATAGGAGACGTCTCGAGGAATGGAAAGCCTTTCTAGGAATACCAAATGATATTTTTGAAATCATGAAAGAAGCAATATTGCGGGTTGCCAGAAATTCGAGAGATAAATTCATATTGGAAGAAGATAGAGACAAGATAAGGGAATTTTTTGCCAAAAATCTCAAAAAAATAATATATGAAATCTTTAGAAAAAAGGAGCAAAATCTGAAGTTACTTATGATAAACGATAAACGAAAGAGGAGAATATATATCTTTAATATGGATGACGCTCTTGTTTTTCTATTTGAAAATGCAAGAAATAAGATAGATTTCACAAAGAAGGGAATCATAAGGCTTGGAGATTTTATCACAATTCAGAGGAAAGGTGGCAATGGGAAGCGTGTAACAATTCCTAAGACCGATTGGATGCATCCTGGTAATCAGTTGCAATTCAAGTTTTCGCCATTAAGGTTTGCTGAGTATATCGAAAAGACAAAGGCTATTAGATTTTGTACAATAAACTATTAAAAGTTGAGCAGTGTGTGATAGAGCTCTTCAATAACTCTTTCAGGATTCTTTATTCCAATAACTTTAGCTATAGATAAATCAATTTCGTATCTATATTCCTCATTTAATTGATCCCACAGAGGTGGTAATAATTTATCTAATATTTTGTTGATACTCTCATTTACCTTTAGAATACTCTCCCTGCTTATTGCATTTACGTTAATCATAGGTAGCTCAAGGTAATCATTTACTAAAAACCTTGTCCACGTATCTGATATTCTTCTACCAAGCAATATAAGTATTGAAATGAAAATTGTGCTATTAAACCAAGCAGTAATGAATTTTGTAATTGATTCATTTCCATCTCTGACTATATAAAAATTCTTAGACGCAGCTACTTCCTCTTTGGTATAATTTGCAAATACTCCTCTGTTTTTGAACATCAAGTCCACTTTGTCAGGTATAAATACTTTTCCAAAAGGCCTCTTAGTTTTCATTTGCTTATATACATGACTATACCAATATTTACCATAGTTTTTTATAGCTGGCTTTGCTGTATCAGAGTGAATTCCCCATTTAATGTAATACTGTAAGTCTTCTGGTAAATCACTAAGTTCGATTGGAGGAATTGAGAGCATATAACTATCAATTTCAATTTCTATTTTACGACTATAAAGGCTTGGCTTACGTAGAGTTTTCACTAAAAAATTAGTATTCAGAGTCAATTCGGTTTCATCATTTATATTTTGTATTTTTAACGATGATTTATCGCTCTTCAATATGTTCCAATACTTATTTGGAATAAAGAAAAATTCTGGCCCATACATCTCAACTCCTCTGATGAGACTCTCTTTGTTTAATATACTCTCCCAGTACCCCAATGTACCATTTTTTAATCCTTGCTTAAATATACTAATTACGATGTCTCGTAGTTTACTATCTCCAAAAAGAGCTAACCAATTAATATCTAAGAAGCGGGGTAAATTATAAATATTAAATAGGTTTGCCTTAAAGTCAAATTTTCTGTTCATTATAGCTTTGGCTATTTTTTCAGCATTATTTAATTCGGTAAATACTGTTAACCTATCTTTATTTCCCCCTTTAATAGCTACTATAATGATTTCTTTAAATCCGCTATCCTCTGAGAATGATGCTCTAGATGCGCTTTCTACTATTGCTTCTATCTTATATTTATTTCTTAGAAGTTTTTTATATCCCTTACCATATATTGTGTAAAATGTAGATGCTGGGAGTACTGATACTATCAGCCCCCCATCATTTAATACATAATCGGATAGGAACATAGATAGCGTTTGAAGACTAACCTCCTTTCTAGTAATATATTTTTCATATCCCAACCCACTAACAACTCTAAGCAATTTGTCTCTATAACTTTTTTCTAAATTCTTCCACCTAGTAAATGGTGGATTTGTTAAAATAATATCCGCTTTGAATATTTCAGATTGTGTAAACAAAGGTGAAGAGGAGGGTATCTCTCTAAAAGCATCTCCAACAATCACGGTAATAATATCTTTTTTTCCTTTTGTTGCATGTAATAGCGATGCGTATGCAACCAATGCTGGTAAAGGCAATGGTTCAATACCCCAAACCTTTTGTAATTTTTCAACTCCTATTTTATGTATTGTTGCTGTTAATGTGCGTGCTGAACCAAGAAACGGATCTGCAAGAACAATCTTTTGCTTTTTAGAATTTTTCAAATATTCGTGAACTACCGACACCATGAACTGTATACCTTGGTCTATAGTATAATAGGCTGCGAATTTTTTCCTTTCATTTTGCGGAATTAACTTTTGAACCTGAATTTGACATTCATCAATTGAGAGTTTTGTTTTTGATATTTCTGACTTGATAAAATCAATTTCATCCGAATTTAATTTTCCTAAGTTGGGTAATACTGGAGCATTCCATGTCTTTAATGAATGTAAATCTTTATTTTTACTATATTGAAGTATAGTCTTCAAGCTGGCAGTAAAAATTTGGAAACATCCTGGAGTAATAGGTTCTATTCCCAGCTTCTTTAGTATTCTATTTTGTTTCATTATTTTTCCCTCATTTTTCTTAAGATTAAAAGTTATTGTCGATGTTGCTGTTTCTATTCCAGGTTTACTTATTGAAGGGTGAATTTTTGGTCAAATTTTTTCAGTCAAATGCATACAAGTATCTTAATTTCATTACTATTATTTCTTTGGAATTCAAAGTATAAAAAATATGATATTTTTGAATTGGAATTAAGATGATAGTTCTTTTTAGCTATCTTTAGCATGTTTATATTTTATAAAATAAAGAGGATTATAATAAGTTGGTAAAATCGAGGTCCATAGATTTTTTAATTACGAGGCTTTATGCTAAGAATAAAACTCTTTTGCGAGAGTTCCTAGTAGATCGTATGGTTACCTCTGCTTATGAAGAGATAGATATTCCTTCAAAGGATATGTTTGAAGTGCTATTAGAGTTAGAAAGCGTAGTTAATAATAAAATTCCTACATTGTTTCATGATGAACACCATAGAAGAATTTTGGAAAAGAATATGAAAAAGATAAAGAAATTGGTTGGAGAAGTGCAAAAAATGGATGTTTACAGTAAATTAAAGGATATTATTTCTCCTCTTTTCAATATGATGAACATCCGCTCAGTGATGAAATAAAAGAAATACTTGATGAAGTTCAAAAATTTTCGTCAGTTGATTCATATAACATTGTTTTGATCAACAAAGCATCTTTTACATAAAATTTTTATTCAACTAGCGCTATTTAAGAGTCGGTGATTTAAATGGGAGAAAAAGGATGCCCGCTTCCACCTGAGCTGAAGAAGCCCATACCACACCGTGTAGAGTTTCCTCCACCTGAAGGATACCCAAGAGAGGCGTTTCAAGGCTGGTTGATGGAGAGAGTTTTCTATCCAAAGAAAACACCTACTGGATGTTGGTATTCAATAATAGATTACATTAAATTTGATGATGGGTCGCATGCCTTGAGGTTCTGGTATGAAAGCTGGGAGAAAGAGACAGGAAGGTTTAGAGTAGCCAGAGGTATGTTTCTGAGAGAGGATGAAATAGAAGCCTTAAAGAAAAAAATTGATAAGACATTTGCGATTAAGACACTCTTAGGGAAATTTATTAAATGATTTGCCAACTGATAAGTTATCAGAGTCCTTTTCCTAAATGTTTCGGTCAACAAGAGTTAATAGAAACAAAAAGGTAATACTTTTTCATCTTCGTGGAAAATGAAAAATGATTATTAAATAATAAAAAGTGTATTCTTATTGCTACCTTTTCTGTTATCTCTAAACAAAGGAAAGATCGTCCCCTTCAAAATTTGGCTACGAAAATGCTTTAAATTTTCTCGTACTTTTTCAAGTCTCCTTAAGCGTGTTCAAATTATATTCTTCTTTTGACATCTTAATCATCTTTCTCCTCCACAACTAATTCTTCGGTATTTTAACTTCTTATTCTAATCTCTTTATTTCTTGTCTCAGTATCAGCATCTCTTGCTTATACGTTTGTTGAAGAACGCTTTACAAAGAATGAGAAAAAAATATAGTGGTAACATTTAGGACTTACGTGTTGCTTTGAGGAACTGATGCAACATTTTTACTTCATTTTCTTCTGTCTCCTCAACATCAGTGTTTATGAAAATGATAGGGTCCGTGATCAGTGAAAGAAAATCTAAGAAATCATACACTCTGCTAGCGCCAGTAAGCTTACCTGCTAAGTCTCTCAATAGGTTTATAATTGAAAATATCGAATCCAAAACTGTTATGACAATCCACTTCCACACCTTCCTGTAGAAGAACTTAATTTGAAAGGCCCAAGGCACCATTGAATATATATCACGCACATCTCTTATCTGAGTAAGTTCGGGCATCACACCACCACATTAAATTTTAATAAACAAAAAGAAAATTACGGTTTTCTTAAGATGCGTCTTTGACTACTAATCTTCCTAACAAAAGTGTATTTGTTATTTAGTGCATTTATAAGCTTTTCTTCCCACATACGATTGTGCAGCAGTCTAGGCAGCTATGTTCATGTTCTTCTTACTCTTTCCTTTGGATTTTCTTGTCCTTCTTTATCGCTTGTTTCGTTTTCTTCCCTACTCTCCCTAATGATTCTCTTTAATAAATAGTCCGCCACATGATATATAATTAAAAAAGACATTACAGTGGAACTTGAAAAAGGAGAGAATATTATTATAAAGTGGTCTCTCTCCGCTTATGAGGTAAAAAATAACCCTAAAATTAAGGAAATTATAACAGATTTTTCTCAGCTTATTGATGTCATTGATTATATAAAAAACCTAAATCTAAAAAATAAGTCTTCCAAAGTCCTTATTAAAAGTAATGATAATTCTTTTCTCTTTCTGAGCAATCTGAGCTGCTTCATAATCTGTAGCACTGGCTTTAATAGAGATAAGGATAATATATCAATGTTCATTTGTCTTAATTCTTCAACAACTTTCAGCGAAATATTTTCATTGGTTAAGGATTTCATCGTACTCCTCTTCCTTTAAAATTTTTGAAGCATAAGCTATTGCAGCGAGTATATCCTCCTTTTTGAGTTGAGGGTAATTTTTTAAAATCTCTCCGAAACTCCAGCCGTTAGCTATGAGCTCTAATATTAAATATACTGGTATTCGAGTTCCTTTAATTACGGGTTTTCCGCCAGCTTTCTTCGGGTTGATTTCTATTCGGTCAAGATAGTTCATTATAATTCGCCGTTGGAATATTATGTGGAAAATGATTAATAAATTATTCTTGTCGACAGTAACAGGTATGATGGCTTTATAAATTGTCGTGATGGCGATATTTTGTGCGGAGTGATTTTTTGAATTTTTTAACGGTTCGGTTTTATTAAGTAAGATAAACAATTATGGAAAGATTATTCAGCTGTGTTTTTTCTTCTGCAAATTTAATAAACGTTCTATCTTTATTAACCTCAACGCTGGTAATGTTTTTGTCTCAGCTCATAACTTATTATTACTGATTTCTATATATGCTGTTCACATATGCTATCGGATGTATCTTTTTTAGCATCTAATACGTCTTGGTTGCGTTTTAAAAGTCTGTCCATTGTAATACCGATTACCTTTTCCTTGTATGTTGCGATATATAGTCTATCATAAAGGGTTGCATATTTTATTTCTGTGACAGTGTTGTTTCCTGCTTTAAACTTCTTTATTTCTCTGTTATTATTTAAGTCAACAAGGTGGACGAAACCTTCATTGTCTCCTGTGGCAATTAAGTCGTACTTTGGAATTATTTCCAGCGAAAACAATTTTAGTTCATCATCGAGTTTAATTTCATTTACAATTTTGAATGAATTATTTTGTTCTTTGATGAAGCCTATGTACCCATTAGCACCAGATGTGATAAACTGTTTACGAGTGTCATCCCAAACGAGGCTGTACAGCTTAGTATTTTCCTTGTTAGTTTCAAAAGCAGGTACTCGATTTTTCCATATTTTAATGGTTCCTTGTAGAGAGACGCTACATAGCAGATTCTCGTTGGGATTCCATGCAACATCAGCAATTGAGCCCACACTCCACAAATCGTAAATATCATCGATTGATGTTATGTTAAAGATTAATATTTTTCCGTTTGTGGATAAAATTGCCATATAGCGGCCACTAGGGCTCCATTTAACTACTTGTCCATTCCTAATAATTGTTCTGTAATACTCTTGGTTGTCCTTAGGAATAATGAACACGTAAGATCGTGCCCTTGAGAAGTCATAGATGGTATAGCTTGATTTTCCTTCACTTTCGTAGAGAATAGACAAGAGCTGGTAACAAGGGGACCATGCTAGACTTTTTATTTTAGATACGTTAGGAAAGTTTTCAGGTGATATGAATCTCATTGCATTATTGTCAAAGATCCTTACTGATGAGTTTAAACTGCCGATAGCAACATACCTATTATCGTGAGATACATCAATCGTATAGATTTCTTCGGTAGAATAGTTTTTCTCGGAGAGAGAAGCTACTTTTTTAGCTTTATTTGCATCGTAAATTATTATCATTCCCTTACCATAATCATCTTTGCTGTAAAAAACTAGCATGTTCTTATGGGGATTCAAATTAAGATAGTAAATTTTCCCTATTTTCTTACGTTTTCTCTTTTGGTTTCTTATATCAAAGAGGATCATTGCTCTCTTTCTATCTCTAAAGACAATTTTGCTGTTATCGCTATAGAATTGAAAGTATACAATGCCTTTAAACTGATTTTTCTTTCCTTTAACCACAGCAACGGTTTTTTCCTGCTCAATATCATAAACGTAAATTTTTCTTTTCGATAAGCCTTTCATGGCAATGAGTGTTTCTTCACCATTCCACTTGAATTCGGTGATGTACTTTTCTGGAAGCTTTATTTTCTTCACGATCTCATTCTCAATGGGATTAAATATTATGCCCTCGTAAGGCCTTTTCTGGTAGATAAGATATTCTTTTTTCGGGCTCCAAATCCCAGAAAGATAGAAATATCTGAAAAGGTAACCTAGGTCAGCTACTAAATCATTATTTACGAAATCCCAAATTATAGTGTGATTCTTTCTAAGTCGTCTTATAAAAAATCTTCCGGTTGGGCTAAACTCTGTAATTCCGGGCTCTAAATTTATATTCCTTTTGAGAACAGCACCTAATGCAACATCCAGAATAGCTATGCTCTTTTCTGAGAGTGGTGCAAAAACGAACCTATCATTAATCCATCTGAAATGGTTATAGGGTATTACAGATAGATCTCCAAGTCTTAAAATTTGCCAATTTGCTGGATCCATTACATATAAGTAACATCCACTAGTAAATGCGATATACCTACCATCGGGACTCCATTTTGGATTTAAGTCACCATCTTCAAATGGATTTATCGATATCATAAGGTAATGTGTTCCTCCGATCGATCTCCATAACTTTGCAGCTCTTTCATCGCCTAGGGTTAAAAGTTGGATTTGATTCAGTAGGCATTCTGCAAGGTAGCTTTTTCCAGAGGCCACAAGCAACTCAGCTAATTCTATCATTAAATCCTTATTTCTCATATCATTAAGAAGTAAAGAAATTTTGGGAGAGTCTTCTATTTGGAGAATCTTTTTTAACTCTTGTATCATTTATCCGCACCCGGCTGCTGCTTAAGAATGGAAAGCAAAAAGAAAGCTTGATTTCTTGAAAAATCCATAATCTCAATGAGTTTATCTACAGTTAGATTAGGAATTTTGCTGGCGATGCACTTCACTTCCCTTATCCAGTATTCTAGAATATCCTTATTAATAGTTAATGTAAATTCATTTTCTTCAGAGTTGTACTTGACGTCATCTATTAGGAAACGAATCCACGAATCCAAATTTAAAAGAAGAGCAGCTTCTGTGTCATCTCCTAAATTTAAATCGTAATCGAATTTTAAAGTGATAGATGGGGAAGAATTGTTTTGATTGCGTGCTATGTCTATTAACGATTTCGTAACTGTAAGATTCAGAATCTTTAGGTTAAGGATGCTTACCAAATGGAATAAACTTTCGTATAACACAATTGAGATTATGAGAAGTGCAATTCTAAAAGTTATAAGCAGTATGTACTCTACAAGAGAAAAAGTTTCAGACGAGCTAGTTGATGCCAGATATGGCAGCAACCCAAAAAGTAAGAAAACAAGCAAAAATCCAAATATCGCATCATTACACATAATGGTAAAATATTTTTTTAGAGACATATTGGAATAATCAAGATAAATAGGTTCGTCATCGATCCGCATAAAGCCATAATCAATAAGTTCATCTTTGCTGTAGTCCTCTTCAAATTCTTCCATTCCTAGAAACATCCAAACGAAAGCAGGTGCTATTGCATACATGTAGAAGATAATTTGCTCAACATCACTTGTTGGATTGAACGAAATTATAAATAATGGTGCGCTAAGGTAAAAAAATGTTATAGGATATTCTACAAAACGGCTTTCATTTAGTAACAAAAGTGTTGGTGTTAATAATGAGAGAGACACTAAAACTATGAATGCTGCAAGTAAGTACGGATTTGGCGTGACGTCAGGAACAATAAAAATGGTAATTACTAGAGTAATTCCACCAGCTATTGCAGCAAGTATCAATGCAGCTAATATCGAAGTTATTACGTCTGATACTATAGTATAATCTTGAAACTTGTTTGAGAAAATTAGTGTATTCTCTCTTCTCTCACTCAGTTTAAAAACCCTAGTAACCACTAAAGCGTATGAAACAAAGAGAAGTAATCCCAATACATACCAGTATCGTGGTACATTTCCTCCTTCAAAAAGTTTTATTGTTGCAAGAGGGAATCCAAGATATGAAAAATAAAATAGGAGAAAGACTATATTTGCTCTAATTGCCATGGTAATTATTTTTTGTTTTTTCTCATAGAGTAAACTTAGGTTGTCCACAGAGACATTTTTAACTTCATCATATATAAGACGAATTAGCATAAGAAATAATGCAAGTATGCTGAAAGTCAGTATTCTTGTGATGATCTCTAGAAACATAAGCACCACTGCTGCATAATATATAAACAAAATCTGACTTAATAACTATTTATTCCCTTTAATTGTAAAAATTTTTCTTAATCATTTATCAAAGGAATGGCTATTGCTATAATTACACTGATAGGATTTCTGATAAATATTAATACGTACAAGGAAATGGATCTTGATTAAAAATTAGTAGATTATTAAAGAAATTTGGTAAATGGCACGTTACTCGGTTTGAGTTGTATGATCGTTACATCACGTTCAGAAAACGAGGGTCTAAACCGAGTTTTATTAATGTGTCAACATCAATACTTTCCATGGATCTCACATCGACAAGTCCGTCCTTATTTCGCTCAAGAAAGAATATTTTCAATCTTAGCTCAATATCACCGCAAAGCTTATCAAGAATTCTAAATGTTTCAATACTATGTGTGGAAAGAAATATTTGCAGTTTTCTTTCTTTAGCGGATTTTAAAATGAACTCGATTAGCGTCTTAAGGCCTCCAGGATGTTGATTATTCTCGGGTTCTTCTATCAACACAGCAGTGTTATTTAACGTTAGCAATATTGAAGCTATCATGACAGCGTTTCTAGCACCATCACCCAAGTCATCGATCCTAACTGTAGTGTTAGATAATTTTAGTGCAAGGACATTAGTACCTCCTATTGGCATATAAGTAATATCTTCTGCGTCAGATTCGAACCCTTCTCTTATCATTTTGGTTATGTGTTTATCAAGTCTTTTGCTTAAAATTTTAGCCCAAGTAAAGTCCTCAACAAGTTTTGGATTCATTAAAATTTTTGTATCGATAAGAGTGACATTCTCAAGAAATTCAATGACCTTACCATATCTATCAGTAAGTTTGTTTTTATTATCTATAGGTATCTCCATTTGGCTCTTAGTTTTCTTTGACAAAAAATAACTCCTAGAGATGTTACAATAATCATATTCCTGACTTTTTCTTAAATCGTCTGGGATTTTCAGCCAAGCATGACCTTCAGATTCAAAATCAAACAAACTGAATGTCATTTTGGTATCAGTTGTGAATGTAAGATTTATTTCTATTTCTCTGTTAGTATCCATTCCAAACCATAATACATCTCGCGATTTGGTCCAGTTCCCTCTACCAGTTCTTCTTAAAATTATGTATGTCACTTTATTTTCTTTATGTAACTTATCATAATGGTTAGCCCAATCCGATGCTAAATATATTGACTCAAGGATCGTTGATTTCCCTGATCCATTTCGGCCTAAAAATACATTAACATTAGCAAAGCCATCGATTGAGCATTTTTGAATTCCCCTAAAGTTTTTAATGCTGATAGATTTAAGCATGAAGCAGTTCCTCCATATTTCTCATCTATATATTCATGTATATAATGCTATTTGTTTTATTTATTATTACTTCCTTCTTATTAACAAGTGTTAAACCTCTATAAAAATAAACAATCTACATTGTTTGCATTTTGCTAGAGAGCAAGATAACAAAACAATATAACACTAGCCTATAGGTATTGAGCAATTTTCCCCAGAAATTTCAATCTGCCAAAGTCCCTAATATTCATATTTAGTTGTCAATAAGTTTAGGAATTATGCTGTTCGATTCAATAGAATAATATGTACATGCGCTGTTAAGTGTTTATTGAGGCTATCAACAATATTGTTTTTAACGGGGATTTCTAATGTTGAGCAAGCTTTCCAAATTTAGAAAAGATGCCAAGTACTATATAGTAGTAGCTATTCTTATTTCCTCTTCTCTTCTATTGTTTTCAGTATTTTATCGGATATTCCGTTGTGAGATACCTTCGTTACCTGTACCTCCGTCAGAACCTATTGCACCAACATCCAGCCCGTGTGATTATATTATTAACCGTACTGTTATTTTTGAGAATTGCACAATGGTTTTTAACAACAGTTTATTTATCGAAAAAGGTGGTGCATTAATCCTTAGAAATACGACTTTATATTTTAGGGCACAAGGCGATGATTTGTGTGAGATTATTGTATATGCGGGAGGCAACTTAACGATAATTGATTCTTGGATAGCCGGGTATGCGTATAGGAGGAGCTATTATATTGTTGTGTACAAAGGAGCTAAATTTTTAATGAGAAATAGTACGATAAGCTATGCTGGGGGCGAAGGTGTCTGGATTGGTACTGACAATGTGATTATATCGGGTTCTAAATTTCAATTTTGTAATGGTTTATTTATTGAGAACGCCGAAAATGTTACTTTATATGACAACATATTTTCTGATAACGAATATGGGATTCAAGTGTTTAATGTAAGCAGCATTATGATATTCAATAACACAATAAATAGAACCTCACATGAAGGGATAGTTGTCGCTGAGTCGGAAAATGTCCTTTTAGCTAACAACACTATAAATAATTATTTCTCTTATGGTATTCTGCTTGATGATAATGTTAATGTCACGCTGGTAGATAATTCTCTGCTTCATTGTGGTCTTTATATAACTGGTTTTAACAGTTCCTCATTTGATATATTTGTTCATGGCAATACAGTAAATAATAAGCCCCTTCTGTGTTTGTTTAACAAGAGTGATCTTGTTATAAATGATAAAAGTATAGGTCAGTTAATAATTATTTTCTCAAAAAATATTCGTATTGTCGGGGCGGAGATTAGTGATACGACCGCAGGCATAATAGTGAGTAGAAGCGAATCAATTGTAATAGAGGACTGTAAGGTAACGTATAATTATTTTGAAGGCATTTTTCTGTTTCGAAGCTCAAATATTTGTCTCTCAGGTAATGATATTTCAATGAACAGAGATGGGATTTTCATAGAGCGTTCAGAAAATGTTACGATTAGAGGAAATGTGATACGTAAGAACATTGGCTCTGGTATAGAAATTCAAGACAGTAAGAAGATAGGCATTGCTAATAATACTATTTCTGAGTGTTATAATGGAGTATTTGCTAGAGGGAGTTCAACAATAATGATAGTAAACAACACAGTGTCAAATAACCATTATGCGTTTTATTTCCAGTTTTGCAGTGGCAGAGTTGTAGAAGGAAATATCTTGATAAATAACACGCACAATGAGATTGTTAGTGAATCAGAAGGGTTAGGGATTCTCGGTTCTGCTTTTCTAATAATGGTTGTTAGCGTATCTTTTGCAACAGCTTCGCTTTTATATCTTTATACTAAGAGTAAAGAGAGTCTCGAATGAAAAATTTTCAGAAGAACATCAAAACTGGTTAACTAAAAACAGTATCAAAGCAGATGTAAATTTTTAAATTTATCAAATATTTGCAAAAAACGAGGTACATTCTCTTCTCATCAACTGTATACTCCACGTGCTCTACCGTATGTGATCATGGCCGTGATAATCAATGTTTCCGTTGTTTATATTTGCGCAGAAGCATTTTTTTCTCCTCTTCACTTAGGTTTAATATTTTCCCGAGAGTGTCAATTATATTTTCAACACCAACTTCCTTGATGACTCTTTCCAGACCGACAGCATCAATAACTTTTTTTAGACCGACAGCATCAATAACCCTCTTTAGACCAACTGCGTTGATTGCTTTTTCTATTCCTAGTGCTTCTATGATATCGCGTACTTCTTTTTCAGTCAGTATCTCACTCACACTTATTTGTACCACCTCCTTCGAGAATAATATTAATATAGCGGCTAATATATCTTTTGCAATCTCACGAGCTTCTGCATTTGAAAAACGCCAGACATGTAAGAGGTATTCGGCATCAGGATTTAGCAGGCATAGCATTTCCCCATATGTAATAACTAATTGATGCAAAATTTTTTTAATTTTCTCATCACCTTGCTTTATTGCCTTCTCCCACAATTCGGGTCGTCTAAGTTTCTCTCCAAGAGAGCGACATTCTTCTGGTGTTTCACATAAATTGGCAGCCATTAGGAGGTGTTCAGCCACGTTCATTTCACTAAAAACTATGAGATATATCTTGAAGAATGGTGATGCTTCTATTACGTATACACCATCATTTATTTTGGCGGCGAGGTTATGCACAATCAAGAGGTTTAAATGCCGTTTAGTTATGTTAATCGATATGATGAGCGGTATGTAATTTGTTCTAATGCTTTTACTTTTGATAATCTCTTTGCAATATCCAGTTGAGTGTATGTGTGCGGCGGTATGCATTAAAATCTCAAAGTAGGAATCCAACGTAAACGGTTCTTCGAAATCAATGATCATGATTCGTCCTGTGTCTGTTTCGTAAATCTTGTCGATTCGAAGAGCACCTTTGACTATCTCAACGGGTAATTCTCTTAGAACGCTATGTCCACAATCAACAGGGAGAAGATGATTTAGTAGAGCAAGTACTTTGTTTGAGTATTCTGAGAAAACACGTTTAAAGAAGACATCGAATCGTTGCATAAGACTCATCACCAAATTAACTTTAATGCACATAAAAAGTGCTACAAGCCAAATAAAGTTTTCGAGTTTGTGTCCTATTGAAAAATAATTTTTGATTAGGAGGTTAGGATATCAATTATTATTTTGCGTTTGCTAACACATCGTTGTATACGCATTCCAATTTTCTGGTAACACTTTCCCAACTAAACTCTTTGACGACTAATTCTCGCAATTTCATACGAATATCGGGTCTTTCTTTTAGCAGTATTGAAATTTTATTTGTCATAGTTGGAATGACTTCAGGTCCGCTGATTGGCAGTGTAAGAAGTTCAAAATTTTGCTCTGGCAAAACCTCTTTGAAGCTATTCAATATGCTCTTAAAGCCGCTAAAGTATGATGCAATGGGGATTGCACCAGCCGAAGCTGCTTCTAAAAGGACTAATCCAAATGATTCAGGAACAAGTGAAGGGAAACAAGCGATTTCTGTAAATGCAAGCAAGGGAGCTAGATATTTGTGTTCAATAAAGCCTGTAAAGATTACACGGTTACAATCAAATGTAATATTTTCAATTTGGTGTGTGTTATTTTCGAAGTAGGCAATCAGTGAGTTCCATAACCACTTTTCCGTATCAAAATTCTTGACACCCCAATCGATTAGGGATTTCAGTAGGTCAGCATCACCTTTACTTCCTGCATAAACTATCCACTCGCCCCATTCTCGCATTGGGCCTGCACCAGCAATTATTACTTTTAGATCGTTATATTTTGGCAAAAGAGGCATTATGGCGAAGAGGAAATTATGAATGCCTTTCCCAGGAATAAGCCTTCCAACGAATGCTACTATTCTATCCCTCTCAGGATCTAATCTTTCTAATTTTTCTGGAAGTGACTCATCTGGCTTTCTCTGAGAATATTGTGGAACATTTCTCAAGATTTCATCAATTTTATCTTTCGAGGCAGTTTGTATTTGTCTCAAAAAGTTCATTTCATCGGTTTTTGTCTTTCCGCCTTTTTCGGTTTTTAGTTTTTCAATTAGTTCTGAAAGAACTTTGTATCGTTGTCCTATTGGAGCTGGGGCAAATAATTTCGTATTGACGCCCAGAGGCACGATTCTCATTTTTTCCTTGAGATTATAGACCTTCTCTTTAAAGAAGTTTATTAGCCTATTCTGAAAGTTTTCATTTCCAGGCAATACAAAACTTGCTTTGGTTAATCCTTTAACAGCATACTTGAGATACCTTGAATCTTTTTGTATTGTGTACTCTAAAGAACTCCCGTGAGGTGTGATAACGAATGGGACATGATATTTCTCACTTAATAAACTTGCGATATAGGGCATCATTACGAGATGATTAGCGTGAATAATATCAAACTTTACATCATCAAAAAATAGGGACATGGCATTAACGTTGCGATTGATATATTCATTTAGTTCTTCTTGGGATAGTTCTATAAACAGTTTTACTTCTTTAAATTCAGGGTACTTATCCATAACGTAAACTGGTAGCAAGTCCAATTCTGGGTTAACTAAAATCGCACCGAATTTTGAATCTCTTGTAAAGTATTCTTCAACTTTTCCGTTCTTAACCTTGTAAGCTTTCTTTATGAAGGGGTAGTTTTCAGGATGCCTTTCCTGGCAGAAAAGGTATACCTCATGGCCCAGATTTACTAATTCTCTGGTTACATTTTGGACGTAGATGTTACTTCCACTGCCATGTAATAAATATCCATGTAACATAGCAATTTTCATATATTTTTCCTCGTACCACTTTGTTTAAGGTATATAGAAGTCAATTGTAAAAACTTTTCTACTGAAATTTTCTCTAAGAATGATGCTTTGGATGAGCTTTCCATCATTGTTTCTATTTTGTATTTGCTCTTTAGGAGAGTTTCGCATTTATATAATAGTAGAGCATAGTCATCTAAGGAATGTTTAAATAGTTATATTTCGTGTCTAATTATAGAAAAATGAATAATTGGTGGTAGGAGTGACAAGTGTTAGAGTGATACAGAGATCTCTCAGGGATATGATTAAGGTGATTTTCATACAGCATCCTATAGACATAGGGCGTTTTACGGTTCAGATATTGGAAGAGAGTCTTCCCAAAGTAAAGGATGAGTTGGGCATAGATTTTGATGACGTGCTTGTCTATCCTGGTCCGCAACCAAGAGAGAGTGGTGACGTGGAGCTGTACAAGAACAAAAAGTTAATTGCAAAGATAAGCGTGAAGACTGCAGTAACTGGTGATGTGAAAGTTGCGTTTAAGAAAATATGGCATGATATCAAAAATGGAAAAGATGGAATGATCCTTGCAGTTTATACATGTAGGCGTAAGAACGCAGATGAAGAAGTCATTAGACTTATAATGATATACCTCCCGAAAATCGTTAAAGAATACGATCCTTTTGATGTATATTCGGAGTTTCGATATCTAATGACAAGAAAGGCGGAGAAGGAGAATTGTGAAACATTTCGGCCTCTTGCAATCAATGATGCAATACAATTTGAATACCTCAGAAGGATCTTAACGATAGAAGAAATGGCAGAAAAAGCATACGAAGAATCCAAAAAAACGAGGGAGCTTGTTGAGGAAATCTTAAAATATCTAAAGATGAAAAAGAAATAGGCTAATTCTTTTAGGTTTAATTTTAATTCGAGTTTTATGGCACACTTTTCAGTATCTGTTTCTGAAAGCGTTTGTGGGATATGTAAGTCATTGTGCTGTATTTTTCGTAAAATCTTCCCATTAAAACAATTGGCTGTAGGATCAATAAGATTATTTTTCGTATACCCCGACTGATACTTCTTTGTGATTGATTCGTTTTAGTTTTCTTCCTATTTCTTTTGGTAGTAGGTCGCCAACCCATGATATCCATTTCAGTTTGAGGAGGTTGATTATTTTCAGTACTGTGAGTACGTCCTTGTAAGTGTAGAATATTACTTTTCCGTTTTTCCTACAGGCCTTTATGATTTTGTGGGTCATTTTTGGTATGTCTTTTGGATGCAGGTGGTAGGGGTCGAAGAGTATGAAGTCGAAAGATGATTCTTTTAGGTCGTAATCTATTATGTTTGCAGTTGTGAAGTTTTCTGCGAATTCTGGTAGTATCTTTTCTTTAGCTTGTTTTATTGATTCTTCTATAAAGTCTACTCCGTAGGGTATCAGTTTATATTTGCTATTGGTTATGAGGTGGCGTAGTAGCAGGCCGTTTCCGCATCCTAAATCCAATACTTTTCCGTCATGATCTATTAGGCTTAGGAAGAGGTTATATACGTCTGTTGGATATTCGTCAAATCCGTTGGGTCTCAGAATATCGGTTCCATCGTTATTTTTCCAATACATTTCCCAGAGTTCCTTTTTCTTTTCTCGTAGAAGTCGGTATCTAACGTCGTCTTTACCACAGGGTGGTTAAAAAATAAAATTGCATTTCTTTCAGTAGTAATTTATTTTTGGCTATGTTATATGAATGTAACGTTCACGTCAACGCATAAAAGCATCAATCTTAAATATGTAATTATTGAATTATATTTAGGTATTGGTGAGTTTGATGAGTTCGAATTTGGATCGATTTTCTGATTGGGTAGCAATGGCTATATCTGACTTAAAAACAGCGTTATTACTATATAAAAATAGGGTGAAGGCAGCAACAATATTTCATGCTCAGCAATTTGCTGAAAAGATCTGCAAAGCGCTCATGGTATTTTTTGGAATGACGCCTCAGATGACACATTTCCCTAGCAAAATTCTGAGCAAAATCATAGATGAGCGTTTTATGGACCATAAAGTAGAGGAGGAGGAAAAAGAACTAATAGATAGAATTACTTCATTGTCATCAACATTAGAGGATGAAAAGGCTAGACCGAGGTATGGTGTGTTGCATGCAGATAGACTTATACCACCAGATGAGTATTATTCATACTTAGAGGTTCAGCTTTATATAAATGATGCCTTTGAGATAGCAAAGGGATTTGTTAAGCTAATGCGTATAAAGTCCATGTCTGAGAAGCTTAGTGATTTAATTTTAGAACTGGAGGATTTAATAGATGAGTACGAGCATATTAGAGCTGAAGAAAAAGATCAAGCAGAACATTGACAATGCAAACATACGTGAGTATTTCAAAGAGCAACTGAGGAGGTTAGTGAATCTTATTTTCGATTATGTTGATGTTGAGGGAATTCTTTTATATGGTTCCGTAGCACGGGGAGAGGGAATACCGTTAAAAAGTGATATAGACATAATTGTTATCTCATCGAGTTTACCTTCAGATGGTATTGAGCGGACGATCATGAGACGAAAGTTTGCAAGGGTCAAGCCGAAGGATATTGAAATTATTTGGTCGACACCTAAGGAATTCGAGATAATGTACCGAAAGAAGGTAGGTCTTATACTTGATGCTCTGTATGATGGCATAATTCTTTTCGACAGAACAGGTTTTCTTAAGGGGTTTAAAGAGAGATTCGAGGATGAGTTAGCTCGGGGTAAAATTCAACGTAGAAAAGGTTACTGGGTAATACAAGAGTGGACAAGCTCCTAATTAAAGAATCATTATAAATACTTTTGGGAGTATCAACTGAGAATTTCTAACATTTATATGCGATTTATATTTGATATGCGACTTGCCTAAATGTTTTTAATTAAAAGCAGCAAACTCTACTATAAAAATGTAATAATTAGTATATCCATAGTCATAATATTATTAAGCTGATAGATTTTAGAGTTCAGAGTAAGGAAAAAAATAAATAAGTAATGAAAACAAGTTATACTTTGGTGAAAAATATGAAAAGTATTACTATCAAAAATATTGATGAGAAGCTTTATCAAGAATTTAAAGCCGAGGCCATAAGACAGGGTCTAAGAGTTAATGATGCGATTAACGAAGCTATGAGAGAATGGCTTATAAGAAGAAAACGTGAAAGCAAAAGAAAAGGGAAGGATAGAATTTGGGAACTAATTGAGAATCCGGCTGATTGGGGCATCGAGACGGATGCATCTAAAATTGATGAGGAGCTTTATGGTGGTGAATAATTTTTGGCAATCTTTATTGATACTGGTATATTCACGGGAGCATATAATATTCGTGATAGGTATCATCAAAGAGCCAAAAGCATACTTATAGATATTATTGAGGGAAAATATGGGCAAGCGTATACCTCGGACTATATTTTTGATGAAGCTATAACACTTACATTGTATAAAACGAAAAATATTGAATTGGCAATTAAGCTTGGCGAATGCATTCTTGGATCGACAATTATTGAGCTAGTACATACCTCAACTGTAGACTTTGAAAATGCCTGGTCCCTTTTTAAGAAGCTAAGAAAGCAACTAAGTTTTACAGATTGTATTTCACTAGCGATAATCAAACGTCTAAAAATCGATTATATTGCAAGCTTTGATTCGGACTTTGATGGTTTAGTTGAAAGGATTTCATGATTATAGTTATATTTTTTGAAAATATGTTTATGGTGGAAAATGAGATTTAGAAAGTGATATGAGAAAATCTGAAAAGAGCTTAAGTTAAATCTCGCAAGGTATCTATTATGATGATTTTGAGATTCCTTTGCTTTATCTCCTTACTTAGTATGTTATTTATTGCCTTGTCGAGCGAATAAAAGAATATTTTGTGACCTTTTGTAGCGAGTTGTACTGCTAAGGCAATGATAGTGTGATCTGCTTTTACCTCATCTATTTTCTTTTTCTCCAGTTTTGCAATTTTACGTCTATAGAGTTCCAGCAATTTCTACATTCTCGTGTATTCTATATTATGGATTAGTAGTTTCTTATGTTCTGCTAACATTTTAAACTTATTTATGCTTTGTAGAATCTTTTTCCTAAGGGAATTTACTTTTATCTGCTGGATCTTAGAGAGAGGCTTTTCAACAAGCTCTGAATAAATCCTCTTCGTAATGTATACTTGTTTGTCCATGAAAAAGGCGTCTAATAGGTTTAGGCGGTATAATGCGATGAGGTAGCTGGTATTTGCAATATGATATTCCGTCATAGATAGCCATTCTCCTCGAGAAGGGCGTAGGCCTCAATGTATGTTAACCCCAACTCAGCAGCGAAGTCATAGATGCTGAGTTTGCCTTCTTTAACGAGAGGACCTAACTTTCTTAGTTTAGTAATTATTGAAGTGCCATATTCCTTAATAATATCCTCTGTGAGGCTCTCCTTTTTTGCCTCAATTAAACGAACTATTGTCTCCGGGTCTAATTTTATTGTGAATTTACGCCCTACATATAATACTTGTTCATTTTCAATTATTTTCTCTAATAGTTTTGCGGCAACTAGCTCTTCCAGATATTTTCTGGCAGTAGAAAGAGGTATATTTAGCTTTTCGGACACCTCTTTTACAGTAGTCTTTTTTCGTTTATGAATAAACGCTATAATTTCTAAGGCTTTGTGTTTGCTTAAGCTTTTTAGCTGACGCAGTATTAATCCGACTGGAACGGTAAAAACCATTTTTATCTCTTCGATTTATAAGTTATAATTTATAACTTATATTTTTTATTATGTTTCAAAAACAGTTAATTCAAAAGAGAACTAAACATTCGGATTTAAATAATTATGATTTTGATCTGAAAAATTTGTTATTAATAGTGATAAGAGACGATTTGGAAGAATGAGGGCTGTTTACATTTTGTTAGAGAATCATCTGCATATTTACCTTCTTATGGATATGAGAGGTACCTTACAAAGAACAGTATTGGTTATCCTGCTTTTCCTTGTGATTTATACAGAGCTATAACTCTGTCTATTGTGTCGCACTCATCGGCAGACTTATCAGTTCTTATTCTGATCAGTCTAGGGAACCTCAAAGCCATCCCGGATTCGTAATTTGGTGACTTTTGAATTTCTTGGTAGCCCACTTCAACGACGATTTCTGGCCTGACTTTAACGTACCTTCCTTTTTGACTAATGATTAGAGGTTTTAGAGTCTCGGTCATCTTCTGGAATTGCTCCTCAGAAAGCCCTGTTCCCATCATTCCAACGGGGAGGTATTTTCCAGTATTGGGGTCTCTACATGCTATGACATAGGAGCTTAGCCATTTTGCTCTTGAGCCGGTGCCCCATTCGGCACCAACTATTACTAGGTCTAACGTTTCCATGATTGGTTTAATCTTGTACATAGTTCCAACGTGCCTACCGAATGTATAGGGTGCATCCAAGACTTTAAGCATTAATCCCTCTTGCCTAGCACTTAGAGCCTCTTGGTAAAACTCCTCTAACTTTTCTAGGTCATCAGTGATTATTTGTTTGCTCAGTTGGAATTTTCCTGGTATTGTCTTTACTGTTTTCTCTAAGATCTTTCGTCGCTCTATAAATGGCTTATCCAAGAGCATTTCTCCGTTTAAGTAAACAATATCAAATATGTTGACTTGAACAGGTATCTCCTTAGCCATTTTCTCTATGCCGTATTTGCGTTGAATTCTCTGCGAAAGAGCTTGGAATGGTAGAGGATATCCAGTCTTTGCGTCAATGCCTAATATTTCACCCTCAACGATACATTCATCTACTGGAAGGCCATCTTTTGCCAATTCAACAATGTCTGGGAATTGTTTTGTCACGTTTTCAAGTCTTCGTGAGAACACCCAAATTCTATCGCCCTTTTTCTCTATGATGGCTCTCATACCATCGTATTTCCATTCTGCGGCGATTTTTCCAAATTCTCTTACTATGTCATCTATACTTTTAGCTGCCAGACCGAGCATGACTTGATACGGTCTCCCTGGCTGTAGTCTGACTTTTTTGAGACCTTCAATTCCTTCTTCTCTAGCTATTCTTGCCACCTCACCGTAGTCTGAAAGGATATTCCAAGCGTAGTTTACCAAATCGGTTAGCATTTGTTTCTCTTTTTTGCTCATGCCTTCCTTCAGTAGGAAAGCTTCCACCACTGAATCTCGAAGTATTCCTTCTGCAACACCGACCCTTAGCTCTCCAAGAATTGTTCTTACGATATATTTTGCCTCTTTTGGTTCTGCCGATGTTAGAAGTTCTCCAATTAGGTTTAACTTTCTGTCTTGCGATCCCGGACCAGTAAGAAAGGCTAATTTCTGTAAGTCATTAAAGACCTTATCGACAGTGAGCTTTTCAGAGAGCAACACAACTTGTTTCATTTTCGCTCTACATTCCTCAGCGACAAGTCCTAAATCGCCCTTTTCTCTGAACAAGTCCTCTACTTCTTCTCTGGGAAAACCAGTAAACCTCGAAATAGCCCTAATTATCATTTGTGTAGCGACTCCGAGTTCATAGCCGGTGAACTTTGGAAAAACTCTACCTTGAACAAGCAGAACCACTTTTTCGAGCTCATGAGATGGCGTTTCTCTCAAAAATTTAGCCAAAATATGTGTTTTCTCAAGCTTGGATGGAATTCTCTCTAATTTTTCGTAAAGTTCTACTAATCTAATATAATCCATAATTTCACCAGAATTTTACAATAATAATTTAATAATACTAAGAGAAAACATAGATAAGTGTTTTTAATTTAATTATTCGATAAATTATTGCACCGTAAACCTTTCTGTTATGATAACATATCGTACTCGAGTTATAGTATATTGGTAACCGTAGCTTTAGTTTAAGAGGATTTATTTTATTTCTAGAGCGGAAAACATTAAACCTGAAGATTATAAATTGTCTAGTGGTGTGAAATGCTATTAACTACGATTTTGTCGTATCACTTAATGAGGAACTTTTTTAGAAAAACACGATCTCTAAAATTAGCTTTGCGTAGAAGCATATTTTATTCTATTGTCTTAGATTTCATAGTAATGGAGTTGGGAAATATAGTAGAGGGGATACTTTTTTTAATAGTTCCAGCATACCTTTTTGATTTTGACGTAGTAGCGTATTATCCCATTTCTGGGTTTTTAATTTTGTTCCCATTCATGAGAGTCAGTTATGTTTATCCCGGTGGTGGCTATATTGTCTTTAGATTCCTCATATTTGATTTAGTCCAATTTCCCTACCATGAAGTGCCATGGAGTCAGCCACTAGAAATTTTAGGACGAGTTATACGCGAAAATACAATTACATACTCCATATCTCTTTTAATTAGCTATGGTATACTTCTCTGTGGTTCAATTTTAGGCATTTCACTCTATTGCCTGAAATTTTACATTATAAAGACAGAGATAAGAACCTAAGCACAATTTTGATTTTCGGAGAGACACTGAAATAGTCAAAACTTTTAATAATTGTGCTGCATATGTATCACAAAAATAAAGGTGTGAATAATGGGCGTTTCAAGAGTAAAGAAAAGAAAAACTACGAAAGTACGAACCAGACATTTAAGCGTAAGGGTTCCTGAGAATATCCTAGAATGTATTAATCTTTTGGTTGACCTGGGATTGTTTAAGGATCGAAGCGATTTCATTAATTACTCCCTGCAGGAAACCTTAAAGAAATATCTGCTGAATATAAAAATCAAAGTGACTCCAGAGCTAATTGATAAATATTTTGTAACCTTAGAGCGTATCAGCCCGAGATTGTCTGAAGAGGAGACTTTAAAACTATTAAAGGAAATACGAGTATCGCAGGAGAACCAAGCACTTGAAGAATATCCTTACTGATACAATCGTATTCATAATTCTCCACAAAGAATATTGCGAAAACGTTAATATCACAAACCTTCTTCTTAATATTCGCCAAATGTAGCCTCTCCTGCATCCAGAAAAGCCTCCCTTCCCCATTTCCTGCCAGACTTTATTGTTTTCGGTTTAGGAATTTCAGGATCTAAAGTTATGATGCCATCAATTACTTTGATTTTAAGTCTTGATTTCGGCTTTAATTTCAAAAGCTTCCGATATTTTTTGGGTATGAGGATTCTCCCCCGATCATCTAAAATTACAATATCTTCACCCATAAAATCACCATAAAAAATGCCACCAACCATGCTTAAAAATTTTCCCACAAAATTAGGAGATACTTTTACAATTACTAAATGAGATCCATCATTAATATATTGAAAAGGTTTATACTTGTTTTTAAGATGATAAAATTGGGTAACGTGTTCAAATAAACTTAAAAATGGTATAGAGTTTATATTATATTGATTTTAATGTATTTCATTAATTTATTCCTTGGTGCATAAAATGGACAAAGAGGTTGTTATTAAGAAAATTGAAAAAAATGGAAAAATAGAAATACCCGAGGAATGGAGAAAAGGATGGAATGACAAGGTTGAGCTACGAAAACTACCTGATGGAAGAGTTATTATTCGACCGATTGGAAAAAGGCCTATGCGATTAACTGATTTATTTGATTCTATAGAAATAGATATTCCTCCTGAAGATTTTGAAGACGTCCATAAGTTGAAACGGAGATTGTTAGAATGATTTTCTTGGATTCAAATATATTTCTCTACGCTTATTTAAAACCAAGGAGGGTACTAACAGAAAAAGAGAAAAGTATGAAAAAGAGTGCAAAAGAAATACTAGAAAGAATAGAGTCAGGTGAGCAAGTGGTAATATCGGTTATTCACCTATCTGAGATAAGTAATATCATTGAATCAAGATTAGGTCTTGAGAAATCAATAAAACTTATTGAGACGATTCTATCTATGCCTAACATTTTGGTAGTTTCAGTTTCGGAAGGTGACTATATTCTAGCTGTGGATATAGCCAAAAGAAAAAGAGTTAGTATAAATGATGCAGTTGCATATATTAAAATGATGCAGCTAAAAATTAAGAAAATTTATACATTTGATGAGCATTTTAAACAGTTCTCTGATATATCTATCAGTTGTGATATTAAGTAATATGAATTTTTTTAGAAATAGCTTAGACGCTTAACCAAATTAAATAGTTGTACATATTCTTACTTTAAATCTTCATTTTTTTAAATTAAAAGATATAAAGCAGAAATATATCATATAGGTGGTATAAAGTGAAAAAATTAAAGACAATAAAAATTCGAGTAGAGACTTACAAGAAGTTAAATGAATTTGTAGGCCTATTACAATCAAGATTAAAAAGGCCAGTTTCTCTTAATGAGGCAATTCAATATCTTTTAAAATTGTCTGAAAAAACCAAAATATCTTCTTTTGCTGGAGCTTGGAAAATGTCTGATGAAGAAGAGAAAGAAATCATGGGCTCGTTGAAGAGGTTGTGGTATAGTCGGAGGATGTAGAGCTTATTGTATTGGACACGGACATACTTGTTAAGTTTTTGAGAGGCAAGAAAAAAATATAATTTTTCGATAACCTCTATTAATGGGTTTGAGCTTTATTACAAAGTTTAGAGAATTGCTTTTTTGCTATACATAATAATCATAATAATTTTTCATTTATTAGATTGTGATTTCTTATGGAATCTCTCCAGAGTTTTTATTTTCTCCCTGATGTTTTTAAACTGATTTTCTTTTATCCTATGTTGTTGGTCCTTCCACAACTTTCTGTAGAAGTAAAAGTACTCGGAAAGTTCTATCTCGTCGCCGAATATGACTATGTGATTTTCAATCACTTCCATCTTTATATAGAGGGGGAGTAGCTCAAAAATTCGTATGTCGTATATGGAGGGTGCCTTGCCGAGCAGCTTCCACCAGATTTTCATATTCTCGCTATTGTCTTTTACTCTCGTGATTACTGCAACATCTATATCCGATCTTATGGTATTTTCACCTCTAGCGTAGCTTCCATACACTACAGCCCAATATCCCTTGTCCTCTATGAATTTCAAATCTTTCCGTATCTCATCTAATGTTTTTCTTGATGAAATTTTCTACAACCTCCACAAATTCAAGTAGAGCGTCTCTTATTTTGTCTATTGATCTTAGTATCTTCTCTAATTCGATCTTATTATATCTGTGAACTAATACGTTTCTTAGACTATTAAGTTGTTTAAGAGTTTCGGCTAACTCAGGTGATATGATTTTATTGCTCTCTAGTGTATCAATATTCGACAGATCATCTTTAACCGTATACCCAGAATCTTTTACCATCATAGCAACTAAATCGGTTGTTGCCTCGATGCAAGTGTGTATTCTATAGAATAGTGCATCAATCAAAAAATCATCCGTTGGTTCTGGCAAATTCATTATTTTTTCAATGATATAGTCCATTTTCCTTTGATATTGTTTTTTCCTATCACTCATCGTTATCACAAATTTTCACGTACTTAAGTTAATAATAATATGGAAACATATATGTTTTTTCAATTCAAAATTTACATTTTAAGGATAGTTCATTAACTCATAATCAGGTGTTAAATCTGATGATGGGGAAAATTTAAAATCATGCCATATACCAATTTATAATTGAAATGCAATACACTCATCAATGGACCCAAAGAGTAAGATTTGTACTTGGAGTAGTTATCAGTTGTACAGTAGTTTCATTACTTATCTATTGGGTGAATCTATTTATTCGTTATGATATAAGTGTCATTTCTGCATTTCTAATTAGTATTCTAATAGGGCTTGTTTATGGCTTGATATTCGCAGTAAGTGCTTTTATAAGCAAGTTTAAAGACGCGGTGTACATTTTCCAATGTATCCTTGCATATGCAACATCTCTTGCTATACTTAATTACTATTTGTTATTTATACGAGGCATCACGCAGATGAATCTTGTAGATCTTGTATTCTTTAATTTCATTCCATGGCTAATTATTGTAATTTCCATGAGATTTTATAAGCCTGGCGAGAACCTTAAAAGTACAAAAGGTATTATCAAATACACAATGCGATTTATTGGTTGGTGTTTTATTTTCCTGTTCTTCCCAATGATTTTAGTGTTCTCTGTTACATGTGCTTTAGATTCATTGTTACCAATTATGAAGTTTCTAAAAGGTGCTCTTTAACTTTGATGTTGTATATGATTAAAATGCATCTTACTTTAGCATTTCGATAATTGCATTTTCACACGTTTTTTATGCTTATAGTTTTAGCCTCAATAATCATCAAGAAGGATGACGTTACTATTATCATAGTGATTCCTGAAAAGCACTCGCTATTTTAATCCACATCGACAGTGCTTACAGAGAGAAAATAAAAGTTATATATTATTAGTAATACTTTTTCAATAAAAAGTATTACCAAAGGAGGATATAATATGAAAAAGAAATTTTTCACTGTCTTGATGCTTTTCATGCTCGTAGTAGCTGTTCTAATGCCTATCCAGACAACTGTTGCTAGTAATGTATATGCCCAAGTGATTTCCACAAATGACAGCAAGCCTCTTGTAGTTTGTACCACTAGTGTTCTTGCCAGCATAGTAGAGGATTTAGCTGATGGAGATGTAGAGGTGAAATACTTAGTTTCACCTTCGATGTGTCCAGGCCACTATGATGTGAAACCTGGTGATGTTGAAATTATTAGAAATGCTAGTCTCATCTTGGCTCATGGGATGGAATGGAGTGGATGGCTTAGAGAACTCATAAACTCTGCAAATCAGACAGGTGACTTACACGTCACGATATATAACATTACTGGCCCTTGGAACACACCCCCAATGCTCAAGCAAAAATATCAAACTGTGGCATCAAAACTTTCAGAAGCACTTGGGCTTAATGTTTCAAGCAAGCTTTCAAAGTGTCTTGATGCTATTGATCAAGTTGATGCTGAACTCAAAAGCATAGTTGATAAGTATGGGTTTAATGGAACTCCTGTTGCATGCATGTTATGGCAGAAAGGCTTTGTTGAGTATCTCGGCTTTAAGGTAGTTGCGACATACGGGCCTACCGAGTATTTATCACAAAGCGACATAGAAGAGATTGAAGCAAACATTACAACATACGGAGCGAAGCTCATAATAGATAATTTACACAGCGGTATAGAAGTTGGACGGAAAATAGCAGAAGACACAGGCATAGTACAAGTAGTACTAATAAACTTCCCGGGATCTGTTGTTGGGATCAGTAATGTAACCGAGATGATGTTATATAATGCTGAAATACTTGCTGATGGGCTGAAATACTATGAGTACAAGGTTGAGCTAGAGTCGTATAAATCTGCTGTGAGTTTCTGGCAGTATGCAACAATAGGAGTTGTCTTATTAGCGGTAATAGAGGCAGTTATAATAGTTTTGCTGGTTGTGAGGGCGAAAAAACATGAGTGATGATAAACTTGAGGCGTTAAGAAATAGGGAATATTTAACACTTGAGGATGCAGCAAAGCTTCATGGTCACAAAGGTCCTTTTTTGGTGATAGGCTATAGAATTGGTGAGTACATTGTAGAGAAGGTTAAGCCAAAAGACGAGTTCGGCTTAAGTGTCAAGGTGTATATCCCCTTTAAAACACCTTTTTCTTGCATATTAGATGGGTTGCAGTGCTCAACTAAGTGTACTCTAGGAAAGAAAAATATAGAATGTATTGATAGCAATGATATGAGGATAGTATTTGAGTGCAAGGACGGCAAGAAGAAGATATACATCTGGCTGAAGAAAGAGATTATTGAAGAGGCTTTAACATGCGAAGATCCGAAATTATTCGTGGAGAAGTTAGAAAAGATGCCAGCAGAAGAGTATATGGAGATGATGAATATAGAGTAGCTGTTTTACTCAAAAATGTCACTACAGCGTATCCCCGAAGTAAGGATCCAGCATTAAAAAATGTGTCAATAAGCATAAAGAAAGGGTCATTATCGCTGGTAACGGGGCCTAATGGTGCTGGTAAAACCACATTATTGGAATTAATATTAGGTTTTCTACGGCCTTTAAGTGGAACTGTAAGAGTTCTAGGCCTGGAAATGCCTAAACATGCAAGAAAAGTTAGGCTTATGTCCAGTTATCTGATGCAGGATTTTATGAAACCACCAACCGAAACATATACAGTTAAACAGGTCGTTTCAATGGGTCTTGCAGCATTCAAAGGGCCAGTAAGACCATTGTCTGAGCGTGAAAAGGAATTAATAAAGCGAGCCATTAAAATGGTTGGGCTTGAAGGGCTCGAAGAGAAACCTATAGGAATCCTTAGTGGCGGACAGCAGCAGAGAGCTTTTCTCGCTAGAGTGATTGTAAGGCAACCAAAGTTAATATTGCTGGATGAGCCTTTTTCAAGCTTAGATCGTGAAGGTAGAATGGAAATATCCATGCTAATTAATGATATAAGGAAACATCTTAATTCGACCGTTATCGTTGTTAGTCATGATATATCACCGATAATAGACTATGTGGATAAAGTTATCGAAATGAAGGATGGATGCGTGGTGAGCGAGAATGATCTTCATGACTCTTCTATTTATTGAGGCTTTGATAGCGGCTCTTTTGGCTGGCAGCCTTTGTGGAGTTCTTGGTACATATCTTCGAAAACTTGGATTATTAACGTTATGTTTCACAGTTGCTCATGCAGCCCTTGCTGGAGCAGCCTTCTCAATTCTTTTTTCTACACCACCTGAACTAACGGCCTTTTCTTTTAGTGTTATCGCGGCGTTTATTGTAGAGATTCTATACTATAAGGTTGGTATTGAAAGGGAAATTATTTCGATGTGCACTTTTTCTCTGTCTTCTGCTCTTGCAATGTTTGCCATATATATGGTTCCATCTGTGACTTTAACATCTGAAACAGCATCACTAATCCTTTGGGGAAGCATCTTAGCAGCGACTCCCGCAAAAATAATTCTTCTTACATTTCTTTCAATATCCCTAATCATATACATTTTATCATTTAAGCTTGAAATAGACACTTTGCTTTTCGATATTAAGCTTGCCGAGGCCGAGGGTGTCAATATACAGTTCCACTCAACAGTACTATTGGTATTGACGGCCATCGCCATCTCAATTATTTTAAAACTTACCGGAGGATTCTTGGTTTTTGCACTCCTTTTTAATCCAATAGCAGCGGTTGAAAGACTTTCATATAAAAGGCAACCGCTATTAGGAGGTATCGTTGGAGGCATTTCTGGGATCATAGGTGTCGTGATAAGCTATGTTTTTGATACTCCAATAGGGGCAACAATAGCTGTTACTGCAAGCCTTATGTTAATAACAGGAGTAAGTGTATCAAGCATATTAGAATACCTTAGAAAGAAGAACCTAAAAACTGCATTAAATAATTCCAATCCGTATAACTGAGGAGTAACGTTATTTCTAGATAAGCTATCCTATTTTGTAATGGAAATTATCACAATAGTTGCTAGGCGAGACAGAAATAATAGTTTTTATTTTACTTTAAATTAATTCTTTTACTTCAGAAATAAATATCTCTATACGTGAATCTCTTAATTCAAGAATTTTACCATTAGCATGTTTATGATTTGAATAGGTTGCGATCTTAAGATGGTGGGTGCGTTATCATAACGAAGAACAGATCTATTATATTTCACAAGCGTATATGAGTATCTAATTATTTTTCCAGCAGGGAGGAACACATATACATCTAAAATGTATGTTCTTTAATGATAGCTCTTAACTTAAAACTGCCTGTATTTGGATTATTTTAGCTATTCTAATATTTAATAAGTTTGATACGTTTTACGTTTAGTCCTTTTAATATATTAGTAACTTCTTCAACTCTCTTTAATACGCTTCTCAATTTCTTTCAGCTCTTCCTCAATTTTTTCAAGAGCCTCAACTAGCGCATCCCACTCTAAAAATTCTTCAAGTAATTCATGATTATCTGGCTCTGGAATCTCACCTTTTTGCCACTTAATAGCAAATTCCTTACTATCTAGACCAAATTTTTCTTCATATTTCTCTAACTCATTCAATATCCAATCTCGTAGCTCAATTTTCTTTCTTAATGTGTCAATCACTTTCATCAATGACAAGAAAATCACCATCTCTTTTTCTTATTTATCTCTTGATAATAATTGCATTCTATTACTTATATATTTACGCAAGCATGCTGAAATAATAACCAATATATATCCAAATCATAAAATTTTCAGACTCTCGCACTAAATTGATGGTATGTACTGTTTAATGAAGGCTTTCTTTATCTGAACTATGTGACTAAACTTCTGAGCTTAGAAAACTTAAAAAGGTTGATTATTAAAATTAACTTAAAAAGCTTAGAGGCTTACTATATATGTCTATACCACATAAAAAGAAGGAAAAAGAAAAACAGTTTGAGGACGAGGAGTATATTCGAAGAAGAATATCTGAAATTTTAAAAAATTGGGATGAGATTAAACGAAACTACATTTTGCTTTGGTTAGGTCTTAATATAGCAGCCTTCATCATGGGGTTTTCATCATTTATTCACATATTAGGTAGTGCCTCTTCAGCAACTATTGTATATATAAGCATATTTATCTGGGTGATTCTAGCAGCCTTCCTGTGCGTAATATGCAGTCTCTATAAGAAAAAATTTACTAAATATATTACTTATAGAGCAACTCGCGATGAAACTTTAGCTCCACTAATTACGTACATGGTTGGACTTTTATTTACGCCGCTATACTTTGGTGTGATGTCGTCTAGAGAACTAATGATATCAGTAGCGCTTTTAGCAGTAGTACTCATTATATTCTATCTGATGATTAATCCATGGCGTGGATTAAATGACATAAAGATGAAACTAGAAGAAAACCTATTATTATAAAGTACTTTCTAATTAGTGCAAAATTAAGGTTTATGGGTTATTATTTTCTTGAAGACAAATAATGAAAAGAGAAAGCACAGATTTCCGAATAGGTCATTCATTAGTATTTTTAATATTAGGTTTATTTCCTTCTCCTTCTCGCTTTAAAACCCAATAAGATATATTTAGTTTTCTTAAAACCTATTTTTTCGTACACTCTTATTGCCGGCAGATTATCCTTTGCAACCCAAAGTATTACCTCCTTACTAAGGCTCAATAGCTCTTTTGATATAGCTGAGCATACAGATGTTGCAAGTCCTTTATTTCTAAAGGAGGGATGTGTATATACTTCCCTGATAAGGGCTACGCTATCTAAAAATTCAGTGGATGTTGCAAGAGATGCTAATAACTCTTTTTCATAATAAGCACCATATACTATGCCTCTGCGAATTGCCTTTTTAATAGCTTTTGATCTCTCTTCTCCAAATTGTTTAAGGACATCATCTAAATCTTCAACTCCCAGCTTTTTAACACGGTGCTTGATTATTGGGTTAAAGGTTTTAGAATTCACTTTCATGACGAAAAATATGGTTATTTTTCCATGACTTGCAACGTCCATAGACTCAATAGATTTGAAAACATCTTCAACGACTGCTAAATGGCCAGGCTCTATAACAAACAACATCTCATCCAAATCAATACATTTTAAGAGTTCGGCCGTACTTTCTACACTTCCATGTGTGAACTATTCTTTTATCAAATTCAAAAATATAACCATGAATATTTTTATCCTTAAAGACTATCCAAACTTCAGTTCTGTCTCGTATAAACTTCAGATTATAGATCGTGAAAATATGCAAAATTGGATCCTTATTCAGAAAGTCAAAAAATTTCTCTTGGTCTGCCTCTTCAATAGGAAGTATCTTAAAGTGGTTTCGCATCATAACCACCGCAAGCTATACAAATCTAATAGTTTTTAACATTTAATTTTCTCTAAATGTTATTCTAATGCTTATGATTCTGCAAGCGTCTTTGTGGTGGTTACTGCCAACTAAAATATCTATAAACTTTATATACTGAGATTGGCTAACTATGATCTAACAGAAAACTTTATTAAATTCTTCTATCATTTTTTATTAGGTAACCCTAAATAAATAATTAGGAAAACCTAATTTTGTGATATTGCACAAAATTGTATAGATCGGTGAAAAAATGATGTTGAAAAAACTTAGTGAGCTAAAAGTAGGTGAAACAGGAAAAGTTGTGAAAATCCAAGGTGATGTAAGCCTCAAACGAAAACTCTTAGATATGGGTATTACATCTAGAACCAAAATTAAAGCAGTAAGAACTGCCCCTTTAAAAGATCCTATAGATTTTGAGGTTAAAGGCTATCAACTATCTCTCCGAAGAATAGAAGCAGAAAATGTTATAGTTGAACTAGAGGATGAGTGAAGGATGCATAGCACAGTACAAATGCCATTAGCGTTAGTCCCAGAAGGTGCATTAGTTGAGGTTGTAGCATACTCTCCAAATGTGGGGAAGGGTTTTATGCATAAAGTTACTGCCCTAGGGTTAATTCCTGGCGCAATTATCAAGGTTATACGTAATCACTTTCCTGGACCAATAATGCTTGATATTAAAGGTTTTAGAATTTTTATCGGTCACGGGATTGCAAATAAAATTCTTGTAAGGGTGATAGGATGATGTTAAGAACGGTTTCTCCCTTAAAAGTTAAGGTAGCGCTTGCTGGAAACCCAAATGTTGGGAAAAGTGTAGTCTTTAACAATCTAACTGGTGCAAGACAGCATGTTGGGAACTGGCCTGGGGTTACTGTAGAGAAGAAAGAGGGTCTGTGCACATTTGAGGATGCGAAAATTGAAGTTGTAGATTTACCTGGAATATATAGCTTAACAGCGAACAGTATTGATGAGATAATAGCACGCAACTATATAGTTGAAGAAGCTCCAGATATTGTTGTCGATATTGTGGATGCTTCAAACCTTGAGAGGAACTTATACTTAACACTTCAACTTCTTGAGCTTGGAGCAAATGTGATAATACTCCTTAACATGATGGACCTTGCTGAAGAGAAGGGATTTAAAATTGATACTAAGAAATTGGAGAAATTAATTGGAGTTCCAGTAGTCCCGTCAGTGGCACCTAAAAGAATTGGAATGAATGAACTTTGCCAAAAGATAGTTGAAACTAAAAAGAAATCCTTGACGTATAAAAAGATATTTAAGTATAGTAAGGATCTTGAGGAAGGCATTGAAAGGGTCAGACATGTTTTAGAGCAATACAAAGAATTATCAAAATATAACCTTCGTTGGTTAGCAATCAAGCTTCTTGAAGATGACGATGAGGTTAAGAAATTAATAGTTAAAAGCATTTCCAATTATAATGCTATATTTTCTGAGGTTGAGAAAATAAAATCAGAGCTGGAGAAAAAATATGACGATCTAATAGTAGCCTTCGCTGACGAAAGATACAGAATAATCAGTCAAATCGTGTCCCAAGTAGTAACAAAAGTGCAAGTAGAAGAACCAACATTGACTAGTATGCTGGATGAGGTATTCACCCATAAATACCTGGGCATTCCGATCTTCTTAACACTTATGTGGGCTGTATTTCAGTTCACATTTACTGTTGCAGCACCAATATCGGACTTATTTGATATGATATTTTCTAGTTTGGCAGAGATCGCATCAACGAATATTAAACCTACGTGGTTAGGATCTTTGATAGGCGAAGGGATAATAGGTGGTCTTGGATTCGTTTTTGTGTTCGCACCAAATATATTCTTTATGTTTCTAGCATTGTCTATACTAGAGGATAGTGGATATCTGGCAAGGGCTGCATTTAATATGGATAAGATAATGTATAAATTAGGGCTTCATGGCAAATCCTTTATACCATTATTGTTGGGTTTTGGATGCAATGTTCCGGCGATAATGTCAACGAGGACTATTGACAATGAAAATGATAGGCTGATTACTATTTTGGTGAACCCATTAATGTCGTGCAGCGCTCGTCTACCAGTTTATGTACTCTTTGCGGGAATTTTCTTCTCAGCATATGCTGGTAATGTGATATTTTCAATGTATCTTCTTGGTATTGTGCTGGCGGTACTAATAGCGTTAATATTAAGAAAAACATTATTTCCAGGCAAACCATCTTATTTCGTAATGGAAATGCCACCTTATATGGTACCTACATTAAGAAGTATAGTCGTACATACATGGGAAAGAGGATCTATGTTTATTAAAAAGGCAGGTACGATCATAATAGCAGGGTTGGTAGCTATCTGGGCATTATCGAACATACCATATGGTGCTCCTATAGAGGAATCGCTTGTAGGCCAATTTGGTAAGTTGTTAGAACCTATATTTGCACCTTTCGGTTGGGATTGGCGAATTGCTGTTGCATTGTTTTTCGGGTTTATTGCAAAGGAGATTGTAATTGGCTCGTTGGCAATACTTTATGGAACGGGTGAAGAAACTTTATATGGCCCTATTTCGAATGCCTTAACTCCTCTCTCAGCATACGCGTTAATGGCATTTGTATTAATATATGTCCCATGTATTGCAACAGTGGGAATCATAAAACAAGAAACTGGATCTTGGAAATGGACACTTTTTGCAATAGCTTATGAGTTAATATTGGCATATCTAGTTGCGGGATTTATTATTTTAATAGGCCATCTAATAGGTCTTGCTTGAGGTGTTTAAAATGGTTAATGTACCAGAAAAAAGAAATAAAGCTGTGGCCATCTTTTCCCTAATACTCAGTATATTATACTTTTTCTTTGGAAGCTTAGAGATAACTTTCTGGCTTGGATTTGATGTAACATATTTGTCGCCAGTAACAATATATAGTGACGCTTTTGCAGGCTTTACACTAATCGTTACATCTCTTATATTTGCAGCAGGCTTTATTAATCTCTGGAGGAATGAAGTAAGGGGATATTCCTATGTGCTTGTTGGTTTGTTTGTTGCATCAGTCTTAGGGATATTACAGTTTTTGATACTTGTTGCAAACTGGACTGAACGATATGTGCTACTCAATGAGGATTTCGCAGATTGGACTTGGATTGATGATTTCAGGGCTGTTATTCCTTTGTGGATTATGTCATTACCCCTAATAGTACCGCTTAGATCATTAAAGATGAGGAGGGTGTAAACTGTATCACGAAACCTAAAGTTAAGTTAGTCCAATATTGGTGATCAGTATGAGTTCCCGACCTTTAACTGATATAAGGAGCTGTGGGGTGATAACTCAAGTGAAAGGAGGAATAGAGGAGCTTAGACGTCTTGCTTCACTTGGTCTTGCACCAGGAAGGACAGTGAAAGTTCATGTAAATTGCAGTATTATGGTTATTGAGGTTAATAATTCGGTACTTGTGCTTGATCGACAAATAGCGTCAAAGATTATGGTAAGTGACCGATATGAGGATTAAAGTGGCGTTAGTTGGCCATCCTAATGTAGGTAAGTCTGTGATATTCAATGATCTAACTGGACTGAACGCCATAGTATCTAACTATCCAGGTACGACTGTTGAGGTCTATAGAGGAAGCATAAAGTGGAAGGGGTTCACTATCGAAATAGTGGATACGCCCGGCACTTACTCTATGACACCTTCAACACAGGCCGAAGAAGTAACCCGAAGAGTCATTCTCGAAGAGATACCTGATGTAATAGTTCATGTTATTGACGCTGTCAGTATAAAACGTCACCTTTACTTGACGCTTGAACTCTTAGAAATAGGGATCCCATTAATACTTGTAGTGAATCAGATTGATAGAGCTGAAGCTCTAAAAATTAATGTTTCAAAGGAAGAACTGGAGAGCCTTCTCGGTATCCCGGTTATTATGTGTGTGGCTGTAAAGAGAGTAGGCATAGAAGCTCTCTTGGATAGCATTATAGAGTCTCATAAATGCAAGCCACCAGCTCATCCTAGATATTCTAAAACTCTTGAAAAATATCTGAAGCTTGTTGAAGAAGCACTTAGGGAGAAGCTTCCTCACAAACTTAAGCGCTTCAGTAGATTTATAGCAACGCAGGTAATTCTAGGAGATGAAGAATTCAAAGATTTACTCAGTCTCATACCTGAACATCTGAGAGCAGAAATACCTAATTACGGTAGACAGTTTATCTTAGAGCGAGTAAAAAAAGCAGATGATGTTTATGAGAAATCTGTTAACACAGAGAATGCAGAATGCATCAGGTTAACTAGGGTTGATTATATCTCGGTGAAACCGGTCTTTGGAATAATTGTTATGGCTGCACTCACACTAGCTGTGACATGGGCGACACTCGGACTGATACATATGGTAGGACATAGAATCCCAAGTATGTTTTACGAAAATTTTTACGATCCTTTCATTAGAAATCTCATTGAAGAATTGGTTCCTGAGGGACCAGTTCGTTATATACTCATTGGAGAGAAACCTGGTATTTACAGCTCACTAGGTCTACTGACAACAGGTGTGTTTTTCGTATTCTTTATGATACTTCCAGCGCTTATAGTTCTCTACTTTGTTCTGGGAGTGCTTGAAGATGCTGGAATCCTGCCGAGATTATCAGTTAGCTTTCATAAGCCTCTATGCAGGATAGGGTTGTCGGGAGATGCCGTAATGCCCTTAGTGACAGGTACTGGTTGCAGTATTGTTGGAGTACTGTCGACACGTATACTCAGAAATGATAAGAATAGGATGATAGCATCCTTTTTACAAGTCTTAGGAATTCCATGTATGGCGCAACAAGTAATGATATGGCGGGTTCTTGGCGATTACGGCTTAATATACATTCTTGTGCTTTATCTCCTCCTACTTTCTATCATTTTGATTACGGGACTTATCTTAAATATGATTGTACCAGGTGAGGACACCATTCTTCTATTGGAAATACCTCCATGGAGAAAACCACAGTTAAGGAACTTGTTAAGGAAGACTTATACAAGGATTTTGTCTTTCCTAAGGAGCGGTGTCCCTCTTGTCTTCTTAGGGGTACTCCTTGCAAATCTCATTTATTATACAGGAATAGTAACTATGATCGCAGAACTACTTAGCCCAGTAATGTCAGGCTTATTCAAACTCCCTAGCGAAACTTGTGTTGCATTAATAATTAGTGTTTTAAGGAAAGACGTTGCAGTCGGTATACTAGGGGGATACAGTTTATCTCCGCTTCAAATGCTAACAGCAGTAACCGTGGTATCGCTTACTTTTCCATGTATAGGATCATTTGCAATTCTACTCTCTGAGTTTGGGATAAAGCGAACATTAAAAATGATGTTCTTAATGTCTATAATTTCCTTAGTAGTAGGCTCTCTTCTAGGAATCCTATCATCCATAGTAAACATTTAGTATATTTAAAGGCAATCATAAATAGAAAGTCTAACAATACCAGAATCAGTATTATTGCTATTATATGTTACTTAAAGTCAGAACACTAATCCTCTTTTATAACGTGATTTTCATTCAAATAAGGCAATCTTTCTATCTAATATAGCTTACGTAAATGGTAAGCATGTGAAGATACTTATGAAAACAATGAGAGTTTCTATAGCGATTTAGACATTAACGTCAGGGCTTCTTTTATCCAATTTAACTGAAAATTCAAGAGTGAACTGTGAGTTATTGTAGTAATTAAGAAAAAATTGTCCACTTTTTTATCGTCGTAAAAATGCGTGTCAGGTGGAGTATAGTCGTGATGTATCGTCATTGGATGCGAGAATAACATTTTCAATTTAGTAATGGGGTGCCTTATTTCGAAAGATGAGCTGTATGACCTTTTGGTCATTATAATCTCGGTGCTCTGCACAGTACTATTACACAGTTCTATCCCACCAAGAATTAAAAAGGCAAATCTCACCCATGGACATTATCTTTCTGAATTACTACGGAGCTTTATTTTTCAAAAGGGGCTGAAACTTGGTTTTTTAAGGCATATTTTTTACAAGTGCTCGGATAAATCAGAAAAACATAAGGAAATAGAACTAGAGGTAACAGGGCCTAATTCTTTCTCTTCAAAAGACAATAAGATAGCAATATATGGCTATCACAAAGGAATATATTTACTCGACATAGACAAAGAAACAATAGATTCCCTATTTACAACCAAGGGAGATCCAAAAACGATTAAGTGGTCCCTCACTAGCAAATATCTATTAGCTGTAGATACTAAGAAAAATGTATATGTAATTAATGCTGATGGACGCTTGTTAATAGGTCTAAAAGGCTTAGATGCATGCTGGTATCAAGCGTAATACTAAAATATCTATCGTCGTAAGGTAGCTGGTGAGGAAATTTCAGTTCATTAGCTATGTATATATAGTTAGATTTTTATCTGCACTATTATATTTGATGAGATGTCAATTTGGTAAAGTATATCATTTATAGGAAAAATGATTTTAATACCACTTTTCGCAGCCCTACTAATGCCTTATTATATTCTATCTGATGATTAATCCATAATGTGGATTAAATGACATAAAGATAGAACTAGAAAATGAGTTAGGGCAAGTAAATATTCTTGTAATCGTATTTTGTTGTAGAGTAATTTTATTCACCAACAATATATCCGAAGTTGCCATAAATATCGTAGGACACTATAAATATATAGTAAAATTTTTATTATAGTAAAAAAATTTACTATCAAGAGTAAATATTATGGCGATTTGCACGAATAAAAATGTTCAAATAAGTAAAAATAGTGATTGTCTTTCAGAATGATACGGGGTTACTAAATTGGGTACTTTCAGAACTTTATTTTCATACGTAATGAGGCACAAAACCGAATTTGTGATTAGCCTAGTCGCTATGCTTTTTACCGTGTTTTTATCTCTAATACCTCCTCAACTTTTTAGGTTAGTTGTTGATGATGCTATTCTTATAGGTGATTCTAGAAAGCTCATAATATACTCCTCTGCAATAATAGCTCTCTTTCTTTTTATGGGAATCTTTAGTTATATTAGAAGATATTACGCTCAAAAGCTTAGCCAGAAGGTTCTGTATGATCTTCGAAATGATTTATACAGTCATTTAATGAATATGTCTTTCAGTTTCTTTGATAAGCGTCGCACCGGTCAGCTCTTGTCAAGAGTTACGTCAGATGTAGAAAACATACGATTTATGTTGTCAATGGGATTCATTATGATGATCTATTCGGTTCTATCGATAAGTTTAACTTTTACAATACTGTGTTCTATGAACCTTTTTCTTGCAGTAATAGTTTCGATCCCATTCCCATTTTTGCTATATGGTGCCTATAGATATAATAAGATAGTTCGTCCAAAATTTTATGAAATTCGTACTCAATTTGGAAAACTGACTTCGATAATCCAACAAAATATTACTGGATCTGCAGTGGTTAAGGCATTTAATGCTGAAGAATTGGAAATTAAAAGATTCGCGGAGAAAAATGAAGAGTATCTCAGAATGAACATCAATGTTGCGAAAGTTCGAGCAAAATACATGTCAGCGTTGATTTTTATAGTTGGTGTGAGTGCTCTCTTAGTATTTTGGGCAGGTGGAATTTTAACGATTCAAGGAGTCATAACATTAGGAACGCTAATTGCGTTTTATGGATATATTATGCAACTTGTTATGCCAGCTAGATTTCTAGGGTTTTTAGTTTCATTCTATAGTCAAGCTATGGCTGCTGGTGAAAGGATACTTGAGATTCTCAATGAGAAGCCTACAGTCGTTGAGAAGCCAGACGCGATTGAACTTCCTCCAATTAAAGGAAACATTAAGTTTGAGAATGTATCATTTAAATATGGCGATAAATGGATTTTAAAGAATGTGTCATTTGAAATTCCAGCTGGGAAAACTGTGGTAATTCTTGGAACGACCGGGGCTGGTAAGAGTACAATCCTAAAATTAATTCCTCGCTTTTATGATGTAACTGAGGGGCGTATACTGATTGATGGGTATGACATTAGAGATGTGAAATTGGAGTCTCTGAGAAAGCAGATAGGTATAGTTCCTCAAGACATCTTCCTCTTCTCTGGTACAATTCGTGAGAACATTGCATATGGGAAACCCGATGCTACAGAAGAGGAAATTATTCGGGCTGCAAAATTGGCAAATATTCACGATTTTATAGTTTCCCTACCTAACAAGTATGATACAATTATTGGAGAGCGAGGGGTGACTCTTTCTGGAGGTCAGAGACAAAGAGTAGCTATTGCAAGAGCTATTTTAACAGACCCCCGGATCTTGATACTTGATGATGCCACCTCTAGTGTTGATGTTAAAACAGAATACGAAATTCAAAAAGCACTAGAACAGGTTTTGAAGGGAAGAACATCCATCATAGTTACGCAACGAATGTCTGTTGTTAAAAAAGCAGATATGATAATCGTACTTGATAGAGGACGAGTTGTTGGTATAGGGACTCATGACGAATTATATCAGAAGAATCCGGTATATACAAAAATCTTTGATGCTCAGTTGATTGGGGCAAGGGCTCCTAAGCTAGCAATTGCTAATGATCACTTTAGAAGAGCACTAAGAGAATCTCATGGTGAATAAACATGGGTTGGTATTTTAGGCAATTAAAGGACATTGAAGGTGTCGAAAGGAAATATTCAGATATTGAGATATTTAAAAAATTAATTAGGTATATAAAAAAGTACAAGTGGCGTCTTTTCCTAATTGTTCTTTCGATTATTGTCTCTTCGCTTGCCGGTCTTGCGGGACCTTATCTAATTATGATAGCCATAGATGAATATATTGCAAAAGGCGATTATCAAGGCCTTATGGTTGTTGCTCTTCTGTATTTAACAATTTACATAATTTTCTTCATATCAAATTACGCCACTATCTATAATATTAACTATGTTGGACAGAAGGTAATTTTTGATCTACGGCAGGAGGCTTTTCAATATGTGCAAAATTTATCTATGGATTACTTTTCTAAGGTGCCAGCCGGAGATATAATTTCCAGGCTTACTAATGATATAAACACTTTAAATCAAGTCTTGATATCTGGGCTTGTTAGTACAATCGCTGATATATTATCCCTAGCCGCAATAATTATCATTATGCTGTCTATTAATGTTCAACTCTCCTTAATTTCCTTTACCATAATCCCCCTATTAGTTCTTGCAACAATATTGTTTTCCAAAGTGATGAGAAAGATATATCGAGAAACACGGAGAACAATATCAAAATTGACTTCTACTGTTGAACAAACAATAAGTGGTGTTCAGGCAGTAAAGATGTTTTCACGTGAAGAATCCACAATAGAGACCTTCTCCAGAGTGAATTTGGAAAACTATAGGGCGAATATAAGGGCTAGTAGAATTCTTGCAGCGTTCTACCCAGTTATAGACTTTATTAGTGCGATTGGAATTGCCCTTGTGTTATGGTTCGGTGGTTTACAAATTATAGGTGGGTCTCTCTCCATAGGTGTATTAGTCGCGTTTTTAAGCTATCTTAATCGATTCTTCCAGCCAATTGCTAACATTAGCCTCTTCTATAATAATATACAGAGTGCTTTTGCTGCAGCAGAGCGAGTTTTTGATCTTATAGAATCTCGGCCCAGCGTTAAGGAGAAGGAAGATGCAGTTCCTCTTCCTCCATTTTCTAATGAAATTAAATTTGAAAATGTATTTTTTGAATATGTGCCTGGCATTCCTGTAATAAAGAATTTTAATCTCACAATTAAGAAGGGGGAGAAAATAGCCCTTGTGGGCCATACAGGTGCTGGAAAAACAACAATTGCTAAATTACTGCTCAGATTTTATGACGTCACAAGAGGACGCATACTGATTGATGGCTATGATATTCGTGATGTAACACTTGCATCACTTCGAAGCCAAATAGCCATTGTTCTGCAAGAACCATTTCTCTTCAATACGACTGTAAAAGAAAATATACGGTATGGTAACCCGAATGCCACAGATGAAGATATTATTAGAGTAGCAAAGGAGCTGAAAATACATGATCTTATAATGCGCCTACCACAAGGATATGATACCCAAGTTGGTGAGGGTGGCAAACTCCTCTCAACTGGAGAGAGACAATTAATTTCTTTTGCAAGAGCGCTTTTAGCGGATCCTAGAATACTAATACTTGATGAAGCTACAGCGAGTGTGGATTCATATACAGAGCAACTAATCCAAGAGGGAATTAAGAGGCTGATGGAAGGAAGAACGGCCATTATAATAGCTCATAGGTTGTCCACAATAAGGAACGTTGATAAAATAGTACTTATGCATAAAGGGGAAATAGTTGATGTAGGCACTCATGAAGAAATGCTGAGCAGAAATAATCTCTATCGGCAACTATATCAGATGCAGTTTCTTATTTCACAGAAATAGTTTAGAAGCATGCTTGCAAATTACTACATGGCTAATCACATGGGCAAAGAAAGTAAAGAGACGAAATAGTAGCTATCTTTTTATGATATTTTCCTTATCGAGCTTTTTCTTAGTCTGATAAAGTGAACTGTAACTGCTACTAAAACTATGCCTAAAGCAAAAAATCCCCATGGTACTAGAGGATTTAAGGGGTCTATATCAGAGCTGTCTAAGAATCCATCACCATCGGAATCGCTCTTATTGGGATCTGTACCCAGCTTGCTCTCCATCCATTTTCCGAGGCCATCATTATCTACATCTAATGAGACACATAGTACTACTATATTCCATTCCTCTGGTTTATTCTCCGGATATGCATTTCCAACTATGAAAATATCATCCTGATCGTCTATTACTGCACTTTTACCTTCAACGTACTCCCAATCGTTATTCCATGTTTTTTGCCAAAGCAAATTTCCGTTTGCGTCAAATTTCAACAAAAGTAAGTTTGTTACATATTCTTTCTTTACTGAGTTATACTCCTCACTAAATCCTATAACGTAGACATTACCATTCCTATCCAGAACAGCATCGTATGCTTTATCGAAGTAGCCTCCATCCCACACCTTATACCACAATATATTTCCATCATTATCCAATTTTAGGACCAGTATATCATTAGCAAAAGTAGAATTAAGGCCTATATTGCCAATGACATATATGTTACCTGATTCATCGACAGTGACGCTAACTGCCTGACTGGAAGTTTCTTCAATATCAAAGCTCTTATTCCACAGGAGGTCTCCACCGGCATTATATTTTGACACTAGTATGTTAATTCTATCAACATTTTCCAGCTCTGTTTGACCAACAACATAAATGTCTCCGTTTTCGTCAATAGCTATATCTTGGTATCTATCGACGTATTTTCCTGAATATGTCCTCTCCCAAATGATTTCGCCCTCAGTACTTACTTTCATTAAAAGGCCATCGTGAATTCTATCTTCTGTTTCCTCATAACCAACAACATAAAGATTGCCATCATTTCCTAATATCATACCACAGCCAAATTTAGATGGCCCTGCTAAAGATTTATTCCAAATAAGATTTCCATCTCTATCATACTTTAGCATAGTAATGCTAGGGGAATCCAAGTACCAAGAGCGCGCAAGGACGTATATGAATCCATTAGAATCTGTTACTGCTGCAAGTCCCTTGTCTATATGTTTTCCACCCACGTTCTATTCCAAATAAGATTTCCATTAGAATCGTATTTCAGGACCAGAATATCCGTGTTGTCGCTATCATTACTAAAAGAGGTTGTACTGCCTACTATGTAAATGTTATTATTATCATCTAACATAATGTCTAAACCTTTATTAACACCAGCTCCATACCAAGTAGTATAGTCGATAACATAGTTAATATTAGCATTGCTATTTGAAACAGCAGCCACAGAGATTGGCTGAGAAAATATCAAGATCAACAAAATAGACATTATGAGCAGATTTCTTAACCTCTGAAGACCGAACTCCAGTCCCCACATCTCTCTCACAATGTTCTTTCTTTCTAATATCTATACCATTATTTTCATAATTGTTAAATAAAATTTTTGCAGAGTGAAGCAACTTCTTATAAATATGAAGTAAAAGGTTTTCATATATTTTCACATAAAAGTTTTTTACTTACCTTTAGAATTTATAAATAGATAAGGGGATTGTCATGAAGTTAGAAAATGAAAAAATGGAACGAATTAGCGTAACTCTCCCAACGGATTTGATAAGCCGCTTGGATAATTTCATTCAAAAAACTGGATACCCGAGCAGATCCAAATTAGTTCAAGATGCGGTGAGGGAGTTTCTTGTTAAACACGAGGTTGCAGTATCTAAAGAGAAAAAGGCGATAGGCGCATTATTGGTGATTTTTAAGCATCATCCTCACAATGTTGAAACAAAGCTAACGCACATCCAACATCATTATGGTGATTTGATTCGCTCTACACTTCACATACATTTAGACGAGGCTAGATGCTTTGAAGTAATATCTTTAAATGGAGCTATAAGTGAAATGAAAGACTTAATGACTCAAATTCAAAGAGTGAAGGGTGTGCTACGGGTAGAGCTTTTCATAATGGAAGAATTGTAACTGTAAGAGGCTTGGAGAAGAGTATCTTGGCAGCATATTATCTTTAAAGTACGAATTTTTACTAGTAGTAGATGCAACGTGATCTTTTCTTACAAGCCAGAATCTTAATATCCTGGATGATATAATTATAGTGGTAACTCACTAATAGACTTTATTTCAAAGCGTGCCTTATTAACAATGGAAAGAAAATTTCGCTCTTTTATTATTTGGCCTAATTGTTTAATTTTTGTATCTTCTGTTAATAATATATCTGCGTTTTCAAGCGCAGCTGCTAAAATGGAGCAGTCTATATAGTCGTTATGAAATTCGTAAAGTTTTGTTGCAATATGATCTATTCTAAAATCATAAAAATGAACTATTTTGAACTTACCTGAAAGAGTTACAAATTGTAGAACGTTATGATACCTCTCTAACAGCAACTTATTCTTCTTTGAAAAATGAAGAATTTTCCATTTAATTTCAAGAAGACTTAATGAATTTATTGAAGGGTTGAAATTCTCAATTATGGTTAGGAGTTTCTTTTCATCATCTTTCGTTAATTCGATATCTACTCCAAAGAGAGGAAGAAGGTATGTTGTATCTAAGAATATTTTATATTTCATTTAAAGTGTCCTCCTTCATTTCCTTATGGATTTTTCTTCTGAGTTTCTCAAGTTCCTCTTTAGATATTTTAATTAGCTTTGGCATCTCTAGAAATTCTTTTGCAGATCCAATTTTACGGATAGTAATTTCGCCTTTCTTACTGGATAATATTATGTAGTCACCAGGCTTAATTCCTGCCTTTTCTCTTATAGCCTTCCGTAGGACGATTTCTCCTTTTTTCCCAACCCTAGAAATTACAAGCATAGATGCTCACCGATTTCTAATTCGAATTTTTATTTATATTCGTAATATTTTAATTTTTCCTAAATTTCTCATTTTTCCGATTTTTTTAAAATGTCTTTTTGCTTCATCAATATAATCACGGAATTTTTAATTATAATTAAATATTCTTTGATGTTGTATATAATTTTCTTAGAGAATTTATATTATATCATTTAAGTATTTTAAATAAAAAATAAGAGAAGGAGTTAGCGGCCTTGCATGGCTCTAATTCTACTTATCACATCATACATAGTTGGCCTCTCAGTTGGATTCTTCTTGAGCATGTCTTTAATTAGTTGCCAAAGTGAATCACTAATCCCCTCTGGTCTTTTTGGTTCCTCACGCAGTACTCTATTTACAACAACATTCAGCTCCTTTCCGAACGGGGGCTCTCCTGCAACTATCTCATAAAGAACAGCTCCAAGTTGCCATACATCAGTCCACTGCGAAACGTTACCGAAGCTTGGGTCAAATTGTTCTGGTGCAAAGTATGCAACTGTTCCCTTAAGCTCACCAGTAACTATTAATGTTTGCAGTCCTCCGAGTCCCCAATCACTTAACTTATAGACATCTCCTTTGTATAATATGTTCTCAGGCTTAATATCACGATGTACCAGGTAGAAGTCCTTATGTGCATATTGTAACCCAAGTGCTATGTCTAATATTATTTTTAAGGCCTCTTTTTCATCTAGCTTTCCTTTCTCATTGAGAATATTTCTTAATGTTCCATCCATCAACTCCATAGAAATGTGCGGTAATGGCTCAAGACCGTAGCTAATCAATCTTACTATGTTTGGATGATCTAAAGTCTTCCAGATAGCAACTTCTCTTATAAATGATTTTAGTGCTTCCTGATCCTTTACATTTAAGATTTTAAGTGCTACTGGTCTTCCTTGAGGATCTATAGCTCTAAATACTGTTGCAAAGCCACCGACTCCAATCACGCCTTGGACTTTATAACCCGGTACCGCAACAGTAGGCATTTCCCTTGCTTCGACCTTTGCGGGTACCCTTACTGCTGGAACAGCTTCGACAAATACCAGCATTCCATCGCTAATTTTTGCTCTAATCTTGCCATCTGCAATAAGTCTAGTGAGAATGTCCTCTACCTCTTTTGCGTCAATATTTAATTTGTCTGCGATATCAGATATGCGATATTTCTCATATGCCTTTGCTATCTCATTTACGTAATCAGTTAAATAATCCACAAGGTAATCTATTGAATAAAATGTTGTCATATCCCTTGAGGTAATAATGCCATAGTCTTTGAGATAAAAGATCTCTGATGGTAGGCTTTCTGGCATATACTCTAATTGAAGTGATGCCATTAAGTCTGAATAACTGATTTTTCCAGCATTCTTTATTATAGATGCTATACTCATTTTTAGATTCTCAATACCCTCTTTTGTGACAATTGTCATGTCTCTATTGATAGGCACTCTGTATACGCTCATTAACATACTAATTATGAAGTCAATATCCTCGTTACGGATATCTGTTGCGGCAAGCCATTTTCTAACATCAATTATAGTTCTACTTGCTTCACTCAATAGATTATCTCTTACGCTGAGCATAAAACTCTCTGGATAAAGAACTCCCGAAGGCCCCATATACACGTGATATTTCTTAATAAGTTCATCACTGTGCTTGCTGACTAATTTATATTGATCTTGCAGTGATAGTTTTGATATCTTCGTTTCTCTAACATCTATGGGGGTATTTGCTTTTTGCACATAAGTAGCTATTTCCTCAAGTATACGCTTTCTTCCCTTTCCTCTCATCACCCTAACTGTAACTACGATAGCTCCTATGCCTACTACACCAAATATTGGTAGAAATATGTGTAGATTGAAGTGAATAAATTCAATTGGACCAACTGCAGGATCCAATGGATCATATCCATTCCTTGCTTCCCAACCATCAATTATACCATCATCATCAGTATCTGGATTTAATGGATCTGTATGATATTTCTCAACTTCTTCGCCATCCATCAAATCGTCGTCGTCACTATCACTATCATATGGATTTGTGTAGCTTTGATACTCCTCTATATTTGTTAAATCATCACGATCAGGGTCATCATACGCATCGCCTGCATCTCTTGCATTAAAACCATAGAATATTTCCCATCCATCTGGCATCCCGTCACCATCAGTATCCCATTTATACGGATCTGTCTCAAATATAATCTCTGAAAATGTGGACGCAAAGTCATTATCAGGATCGAAGACTCTAGTATTTCTATTATGCATCGGATCGCCTCCGAAGCATGACCAGTACGTTCTAATGCCAAAGGATACCTCACTTGAGGACTTCAATGCATATATTCTATTATCATCACTGCCCACAACTATTTCTACTACCCCATCGTTGTCTAAATCCCATATCGCCGGTGTTGATTCTATGCAGTCTCTTGTTTTATATATCCATAACACTGAGCCGTCTTCGCCCTGAAAAGCGTACAATCCTCCATCTCCACTACCTATAACTACCTCTAATCTATCATCTCCATCTACATCTCCTAGTGCTGGTGATGCGGGTATATAACCACCAGTAGAATAAGACCAGAGCAATGTTCCATCTTCACCATTTACTACATATACGTCAGATTCTACATCTCCAATAACTACTTCTAGTTTTCCATCTCCATCTACATCTCCTATTGCTGGTGATGACATTATAGCACCTTTAGTTGCGTAGAACCAAAGTTCTTCTCCAGATTTCCCATCTATTGCGTATAATCTCCAATCATAAGAACCAATAACCACATCTAAATCTCCATCATTATCCACATCTCCCAGCGATGGTGAGGACCATATGATATCCCCAGTTCGAAAGGTCCATAACAATGTTCCATCTTCGCCATTTAATGCATATATAAAGTTGTCATAGCTTCCAACAATGACTTCCAAGTTTCCATCATCATCTATATCTCCTAATGCTGGCGATGACCATACGTTATCTCCAGTTTCATATTCCCATAGCACCAAGCCAGTTTCACCATCAAGAGCATATATTTTGTTACCTCCACCAATAACTACTTCTAACCATCCATCACCATTTATATCCCCTAATGCTGGTGACGAAAGAACTTCAATATAGATTTCAAAACTCCATATCAATGATCCGTTCTGGCCATTAAATGCATTTATAAAGCCACCTTTGTCCCCAACGACGATCTCCAGATTGCCATCGTTATTTATATCTCCTATTGCTGCCGATGAAAATATGGGATGTCCAGTATAATTATACCATAATATCGAACCATCTTCACCGTTTATTACGTACATTTTTCCATCGTCACCGCCGATGACAACTTCTGGCATTCCATCATTGTCAACATCTCCTATTGTTGGTGAAGCAAGTACATGTCCTTCAGTGTTATAAATCCAAAAGGTAGCAGGCTCTTGGTATGATGAGATTTGTTTGCTCTCCACCACGGTTGTGCTAACTAAAGGATTTAAAGCGTATGCTATCGATAATGTAGAGAATATAAGCAATAGGGTAGCTATGGTTGCCAAAAGCAGTATACCCTTTTTATGATGTTTCATTTTTCTTAAACTTTTAATACTTTTTAGGTAGACCAACATAATAATCCCTCAAAAAGAATATTTCATCTTATTTTCCTCTGAGAATCTATAATTAGCAATCCCATAGCGTCCAAGCGTGGTTGGTTTATTTCTGACTTTATGTTTCACGATCTCTAAAATAAAAAATGAAGCCAATGTTCCCATCATACCCATTGGACATGTCCATGGCTATCTACTTAATTTCCTTTTTACTACTTAAATTATTATATTATTATAATGCTTTTTCTTTATCTACTTTATATATATCTTTATGGATAAAAACTTTACTGGGCATGTATAAAAGTGTCTGCATAAAGAACTGCGAGTAACGGCTATACTCACCTACATTTGGAAGAAAATCTAAAAACTAAAAATAGACGTAAATATTTAAGGTGGCCATTCTATTCTTCTTATGAAAACATCTTTGCCTTCAGTGTATTTTTCGAGGTATCCTTGGTTGGTAATACGATCTAATGAATTTAATTATGATTTATATGTAATTTTTCAATAGCTATGTATTAAGTTGTAATCTTTAATTCCTCTAGAAACTTTTCTGGAATCCATTCAATTCTCAGTGCTTCTGACAAATTAATTTTCATTGAGCTGATACTCACAATAAGACCAAATATGCTGCTGAGTATAAGGAAGAAGACGGAGTAAAGGATACCATTAAAGAATGTTTCATTGCTAGCGAGTACAGAAGATATAAATGTCAGATCAATGCCTAATATTGGAGAAACTATAAATGTTAAAACATAGCTGAAGATAAATCCAAACAATACAGCGTAAAGTAAGGTTAAGAAAATCTCAACAAAGACAAGTTCAACTATTTTTCTTCTCTTTTCACCTATTGCTAAAAGTATGGCTATTTCTCTATTTCTTCTCTTCCCAATCACTATTAAAAGCTCCCAGAGGGCTACTGTTACTAGAACTATTGATGCCATATATGATGCATTAAGCTCAATAACAGTACCCCTTATTACATCTTCTTCTGTTTCATGTTTTATTTCATCAATTGTAAATCTACTAAACGACAGATCGATTTCAGAGTACTTATACTTTAATAGTGCAAGTCTATTTTTGATCTCTAAGCTTGCTCTTGTTTTATTTGAACTTTCTTTTAATCTTATGAGTAGGGTAACACCAACATAATCTTGCAGTTTTAGTACTGTTAATATATCCGTTATTATATAGTCCAAGACTGGATAATAAAAGAAATACTCCCAATCTGAGACATCAACATGAATATTTATTCTTAAAATTGGTAGTACATGAGCCACAAATATAAACCAGGGAGAAAGGGGCTCATCTATAGTTCCAATAATTTTAATAGGTACAACCTCTTTTGTTTCATTACTTAATAATTTCAGTACATCGCCCTCTTCGAAATTATAAATCTCTTTCAAATATTCTGATGCTATTCCGTTACCAGTTCCATTTCTAATATTGCTAAATAGCTTAGCGTACTCTTTCTCTTTCATTAATTGTCCATCCTTAGAATATACAGTCTCCAGAAAACTTTCTGGGATTATGCCTAGAATGGGATAAGACCATATAGTTTTACCATCAAACTCTAAATCGTATAGCGAGGTAATAATAGTATATGCCTCTATATCTGATATGTTTTCAATAATATCCTGTACGATTTCATTTATTCTTGTTAGATTATTTGATGATGGAAATGAAATGTTGATATCACTGCCAGTTAGCCAATATTCCTTTGCGTAATAAGAGGAAATATAGCTATTAAATAACGTATTTGAGGAGATACTTACCATGACTATTATTGTAAACACACCTGCTATTACTTTTGTCATAGTAGATTTATGAAAAACGTTTCTAAGACCTATGGTTAAAGACCTTAGTGAGTTATATTTTCTGAATCTTCTTGTTAAGTGCAATAGAAGCGGCTCTAGGTATCTATAAACAATTCTAGTAGTGCCAACAACAAGAGTAAAAGGAGAAATCAAAAACATCATACCAAATACTGTTAGTATTATTAATGTGGACAATAATCCAAATCGGTGAATGTTATCCACGTCAAGGATCATCTGAACAATTAAGGGGAATCGAAAATAAATAGCTATTATTGCGAGCGTGTAAAGAATCAGAAGAGCATCCAAATACGTTCCTTGTAGAACAGTAAAGACCCTTTTTGTGATGCCCTTTTTCTTCTCTATTGTCTTTGATATGAGAGTATTGAATGTTTTTATAAGCAAATAGATAAACACGCTAATGGTTATTGTCAATAGATAAATTCCAAGCAAATAGACATAACTCATAAACGACCTAAGAACTACAGGATATTTATAAAATCCTTGTGGGTCATAAGCCATTAGAAATAATCGACTAGCACCAATCCCGGCAAGAATCCCAAATAGTATTCCTAAAGCGATTTGCACCGATAAATAGTTCAGAAATATGTATTTTTTAGCTCTTTTCGAAAACCCTCGAGCGGTGATGACGTTTAATTCTCGTTCCCATTTGAGATAAAATGTCTCGATGAAGAAATACTGAATAGTGTAAAAGGCAATGAAGAGAGGTATACAGGCAAGAATAAGTCTTTGCTTGAAAAGGTTCTTCCACGCCAAAAGTTCTTCTACATGATAAAGTAGCGGAAAGTCAATAAAAACACGAACATGATATTTAGGATACGAAAGCTCATCGGGTAGGTTTGAAAGATGATTTGCTAGTGAGGATAGCTCATCTTTTGTTAGCTCAGGATTCTCTTTGTTAACAATTAGAGAATTATCTATGTCAGCTACAAAATTGTAAGAGTAACCAGAAGTTGCGGCAATCATATGAGCTAAGTTTACTATTGTATCAAGAGGCGCAATCGCTACAATGTTGCTTAAACTACTTGTAAAATTGATCAAGAAAAATCCTGAAATTGTTATATTTTTTATAGATCCATAATACGTCTTAACGATTGCAAATTTATCTCCAATTTTTAGGTTATGGAGCTTTGCCAGATCGGACCGTATACATATCTTATTTTCTTGAAGTGTACCGTTAGTAAGCTTAATTTTAAGAGATTCTAATGTACTTTCATTCTCGATACCAACGATTTCCCCATCAAATGTCATATGTATGTTATTTTCACTTGCAGGTAATTTATAGTGTATGCCTAAGCTTTTAAATTCGAAAAAGTGAGAAATGTAAAACTTTGCTGATATAGTATCTCGAACTGCAATAACTAATTTACGTTCTTGTTGAGCAATTCGGTAGTCTGAAAAAGTTACTTTAATGAATAAGTCGTTTTCTTCTTCTGGTATTGTACTTTCAGCTTTTATATAGCCAATTGAATCAACTGCCAATAAGGACCCGAAAATAACCATAGTTATTATAATGTATGAAAATAATTGAGGACTAAATCTCAATGGGTTAAGAAGGCCCCTCAAGTTTCTCCCTCAATACTTTTCTGAAAAAATAATATCCAACTTTAAGCATATTCAACACTAGATATATTATTTATGATAAATAAAAACATTATTAGATTAAATAATAATGCAATGATTGGTGATTGCTCGTTTTCTATTTACTCCTAACTGAATATTTATTAGTTGATTCCTTGAAATTCTATGTTATAGATAGGCAAGACTGGCTTTTGGTGATACCTAATGTTGGTAGGCTTTATCGGACTTGGTATGATGGGTTTAAGGATGGCCAAGAGGCTATTAAATAAAGGTATACAGTTAGTTGTTTGGAATAGAAGTAAGGAGAAAATAGAACAATTAAGAAAATTTAATATTGAGGTAGCCAGTGCACCTAAAGAGCTTGCCAGAAAAACGAAAGTTATTCTGTTAATGCTATCTGATGAGAATGCTTGTGATGAGGTTATATTTGGAGAGAATGGAATTCTTGATGGTCTATCGGAAGGCAAAGATCTTACAATAGTGAACTTCTCGACAATATCTCCAGCTTACAGTATAAACTTAGAGAGATCACTAAAGAGTGCAGGTGTAAAATATGTGGAGGTTCCAGTATTAGGTAGTTTAAAAGAGGCAGAAGAAGGTCGTTTATTAGCTCTGATTGGTGGTGATAAAGAAACTGTAGATGAACTGAGCTCTATTCTTGATATTCTTGCTGGAAAGCGTATCTATGTAGGTAGTGTTGGTAAGGCATCCGCACTAAAGCTGACTGTTAACTCGTTGTCGTTGACAATTGTTTCTTTGTTCTGTGAGGTTCTAACTCTTGCAAGAAGTTGGGGCGTGGACGTAAACACAGTGTATGATGTTCTCAAAGAGACATGGCTTAAAGCGGTTGTGGAAAAATATGGTAGCCGGGTTCTCTCAGATGATATACCTCCAAGGTTTAAAGTTGAGTTGGCTAAGAAAGATCTTTTTTATGCTCTTAAAAGTGGCTACGAGAAGAATGTCCCTCTCTTGATAATATCATCCGCAGTACAAGTATATACAAACGCAACCAAATGCAAAGACCCTTCGAAGGACTACACAAGAAACGTGTTTAAATATTACAGCCGTTTCCTATAACCTTTTCAGTTCAAAAATATCATTTTTGTCTATAACAATACTATACATTTAAACTCTTTCGATTTTTTATACCTAAAAAGTAAATTTTATATTGCTGATAAGTTAACTTTTTTGACATTGAAGTTTCCTTATCACTCACAGAGTCCGTTCAAGATTAAAAATTAATAAGTATGAAGATAGATTAAATACTATTACGCTCTTGGTAATAGACGGGAATATAGGAGGATCTGTATTGAGCATCCTTCTAACCGAAAATAAGTTAAAGCTACTATACTTGATATATCTCTATACGATGAACAAGGATCCCGAAAAAGGTGAAACTTGGATCAAAGAGAATGCTTTACTTTCACTAGCACACTATTTAATCGAGAAAAACGTTTTGGACTATGACTATGCACCCCAGCTTGTGTTATGGGGAGATAAAACGAGAATTGCCAATATGTCTACACAGCTAATTCAAGAACTTAATGAATTAAGACTAACACATGTAGCCCAGATGAGAGTTGCAACAACAGATTATAGATACCTAAAGGCATATCGAATAACAAATTCCGGTGTTGAGGCTTTGAGCAAAATTCCAGATGAAGTGAAGAATGCAGTTAGGCAAGCACTTAGCTGCCCTAACTGCAATTCCTTACTCGAGATAAAGTTTAATGAGGAAAATTTAGAGCCCTTTCTATTTTGTAAAAATTGTAATTTGAAAATAAAAATAGGTTTGCTGGATATAGGTGATTACTCCTATGAGGTAAAATCATTCAAGTTGAGGGATTTCCTAGATGACATCTAACGGAGAGGATAATAGTATAAAAATTGAGCAAGAGCCTAAGGAATTTCTGTTCTTCAAGGAACCAAAAATAATAATTTCAGAATGGTATCCTTTTGGCCCTATACAATTTGAAAGCTTCGCTAATCTTGTAATGCGTCAAGATATTCAGAGAAAGGTATTCCTATCTCTAAGAGTAAAAGATCACCCGCAAGAAGCTTATTTCAAGACAACCAAAAAACTAGCTCAATTATTAGTTGGTCCACCTTCAAGTAAAAGCTGGAATGTTATCGAATTTGAAACTATTATGGAAATCGGTTCTAAAACACAAGTTGAGAGGATTAATGCATTAGTGATGGATTACGGATCAGTACTATACAGTATTGAGCTAGTGAAGATTGGTGAGGAACATACTTTCTTTGGCTCTGATAGGGTTGCCAGAGTAATTGCTAATTTATTTGACGATATATCCTCTTTAATGACCTCATTACTGAGCAGCTACCAATTAAGAGCAATAAAAATAATATATCCGCAATATGAGAAAGAGGGCTTTGAGAAATCTAAAATTTTCTTGATTGCAACCAAAGAAACTAAAGCAAAGGTCAAGGACACACAAAAATTTGAAGAAGTAAACATAGAATATATGCAACTTCTTGGTAGTAGACTAAAAATAATAGAGCTCAACGATTTAAAGATAGTAGAGGGAGAATTAGGCATAGTAGCTGAAGGAGAATACGAGAAATACCTTTCAGGACTTATATACTATTTGCAAGTTTTAGCAATAAAGCGATTTTTGAATGATTTATATTCCCGAATATGGATAATGTGGGATAACGTCATTTATATTCGAGAGGGGATATTTAAGGAAGAGGAAGAAATACTGACCCTTCTAGAAGAGCTATCAAAATTGCATAGTGACTTAAACATCTTAAGGAATATCGGTCTGCTGTTTACGCATGCTGTTTGTAGGCTTAAAGAAAAATACGATATTATCATAAGAAAAAGGAATGTATACACTGAAAGTATCATTAATAAACTTAGAGTGATAGACCTAATAGAAAGCTTGGAGAACCAAGTTAAAGAACTATCGAATTTCATTGCATCGCTTATCGACGAAATAAGGAGCCTACAAATTGTTGCATCATCGTTCTTAGAAGAAGAGCATTATCAGCTGAGAAAGATCATGACTGAAAATATCAAAAAGCAAGCAAGCATGCAAGCAGCTCTAGAAGTTATAGAAATAGTCATTATAGGCGTATATGGTTTAGAGGTAGGTCATCTCTTGGCAAATTACCTTATTTATGGGCCAGAAGCCATTCAATCAGAACATTTTCTTATGGTAATCGGTACTGGAATAATCTTCTTACTCCTAGGTATACTCATTATTCACACTATTAGAGAACGGTATCTTGAAAAAGCAGAGATTATCAAGGAAAAAAATAAGAAGACATAGTGACTGCTAGTGATTGCATAAAAGGAAACCTAATAATAAATTTTTTATGAGGTATTAGAATAAACTATTATAATATACGGCTATAGGGGATCTGGCTTGATAATTCGTCAAGCAAAGGAAGAGGAACTCGAGGAAATATTAAATCTCTACTATGAATCGTCAAAAGAAATACTCGGAATTGATGACATACAAGAGATGATAGAGTATGATCGTAGAATGTATGGAGAACAATATAAATTCCTATCGCTTGAGAATTTAAAAAAATGGTTCCAAGGAAATTCTCATAAACTGCTTGTTGCGGAAGTAGATGGGCAGATTGCAGGTTTCATAATTTTTCATCATATTGAAAAAAGAAATATAGGTTATATTGAGGAAATTCATGTCAAGAAGGAACATAGAGGAAAAGGAGTAGGTAGCACACTTCTGCTTGAAGCAGAAAAAAGATTATATGATGCGAACATAAAATTCATCTTCTTAGAGGCTCAAGAGAAAAGTGTTCCCTTTTTCTTGTCTAAAGAATATATTCCGCTATATCATGAGCGAACTCTCTATATGGGCATTCTTGATTATGTGGATATGGTTAAATTTCCAGATGTTAACTTATCATCGCTAATAGGCGCAGCCCTTGAGTACTTTAAATATTCTGAAGAAGCTTCAAGTGTATTAAAGAAAGTAATCCAGAAAATTGAAGAGAATAATCTTCAATCAATTTATGCCAGTATCGCGTATCTAATTACTTTTGCGGAGGAAGAAGACAATAGAACACAGTCTTACATTCCATTATACAAAAAAATAAAGAAAGAGACATGTAGAATACTTGGAAAAGAGTCCAAATATAAGAATCTCCTTGAAGCTATAGGACTTCGTATCTTGGCATATGGTGATATAGATTTAGGTAATTACAGGCGTGCAATTGATAAGCTTGAAAGAGCTAAGGTAAAACTAGAAGAAGTTTATAATATGATGAAAAAGGATATTGTTTGGAATACATATCCTTATTCGATTATTAGAGATTTTGTTCGATGTTACCTCTACTACGTAGAGAGAATGAAGAGATTTTGTGAAGCCTATGTTCAATATGCAGAGACTGGAAATATCATTGAGGATGTAAATAGGGCCTCAGATAAGATTTTATGTGAAGAGTTTTCAAATCAAGATACGGAGATAGATTTCTTTGAGAAAAGTATTGAATGGATTCTTAATTTTCTTAGAGTCAAGGCTCCTAGGATTCCGCCTAATAAAGTAAAATTGGATGGTACAGTATGGTTTCTTAATTTCTTCACAATTGAAAATTATGAGGAAAAATTCCCTGCGGCTCCTAAAATTAATGATTTAAGGAAAATCTTTACTGAGATTCTGGGAAAGAGGGTTGTTTTTACGGAAAATTTGATAATCTCTGAGGACATTATTCCAGAGCTTCAGAAAAAACATTTAACAACACATGTTAGTTTGATGATTCCTAACCCAATACTCTATTGCAGAGTTATGGATAAGAGATTTTATGAAATTGCCGCATCATCTGCAATTGAAATTGTAATTTTCGGTAACGGCACTGGTATAGTTCGTTTTTCACTTAATTTTGAAGATTTAACACCTCTCGAACTCTATCATTTGACTTTTATCACAAATTCCTCAATTTTGGAATATGACGTAAAACTTGGAGACTTTTATGTCTCATTGAAGGATTTTGAAGAAGCAGAAAATTGGAACTCATTATGGTACGCCATAAAATCGATCCTTGACAAGTTTTCAGAGAAGATAGGAACTGGTAAGGTTCTTATGGAAAGTGAACCAATCAGCTATGTAGTTGTTAACATTCAAGACTCAAACGTGCATGATATTAGTGTGTTAAAAGACTTTCCTGAATTATTTTCAATTGTTGATAGGGTTCAGACCGTTATGTCTGGACCATCAATTTATTTCAGAAGATACTTAACAAATAAAGATGCATTTTCTAAGAATCTTGCCCCCCTCATAGGATTCGACGATGCAGAGATATATGCATCCAAAACGGGTTTACTACTACAAACTACTACTATGCCACAGTGGATTGTCGATGAAATAATGGAGATTTCAACTCTTTTGACCTACCAGAGATTTTATCTTTACATAATTAGACTCATGTTAGATAAGTTTTTAACCTTCAGCCGTGAAGGCACTTCAATACGGCTTTCTGCAGAAAATGTAAATAAACTCCGAACGGAGGTTATTACTAAGCTATGGATTTTATCCAGCCCATTACCACTAAGATACAGCGAATACTTAAAGTTCATAGAAACACTAAAAGAAAGCATGGGCATTAATAATTTCGAGGCTATGATAAAGGAGCAACTTAGTGCATTGTCCAGAGTCATTGAAATCGAGCAGATTAGTGCGTTACATGACCTTCAATATCGATCTGAAGAAGAAAGAAAGATTCTTGATTATATCGCAACCATAGTTGGTATACTCGGTGTTGGGGAAATATTATGGAGAATAATAAGCGTTATCTTTCCAGAATTCCCTGAATATACAATTGTAATAATTTATGCGATCCTGAGTATAATAGGATTAGTTATACTTAGAAGGAGCTCGGAAGTTTCAAAAGAAAGTGAAAGTACATCATTATAACTATAGAAAAAACTAAGTAGAGAGGCTCTAAATATGGCTAGGGAGTTAAAATGAATAGAAGAATTCCTGTTTGTTGCTTCATTTTTGACCTTGATGGCACGCTTGTATATTATAAGGATGGTGTTCTTGAGTTTCTTGATAAAATAGTCATACATACTTTGCAAGACCTTAATTTGCCATTGCCTGACAAGAAAGAGCGTCTGAAATTATGGGATGGAAAAATATCCTCTAATGACGTACTTCGGTCATGGAAAATATCAAACTTATATGAGTTTTGGAGAACCTTTGACAGCTATCAGCTTCCTGCAGTTGAAGACGGAATTAAGAATGGTGAGATTTTGCTCTACGATGATGTACTTCCCACACTCCGAAAACTAAAAGAAGAAGGATTTGTAATTGCTGTTGTTACAAATACACCCTCAGATATTACAGAGATAAAACTAAAAGGTCTAGGTATTCGCGATTTTTTCTCATGCGTTATTGCACTCGGAACAGAATTGCAAGAGCTGGCAAAGCCGAATCCATATGGAATCCTTAAGTGTATTAAAAAACTGGGATTTTCTCCAAAGGAGGTTGCTTATGTAGGCGATTCTCAGTTTGACATATTAGCAGCCAAAAATGCTGGTTGTTATTCCGTACTAATTAACAGAGAAAGAAGAGTGCTTGAGGAAGAACCAGATTTTGAAATTGTGGATCTTAATGATCTGCTCAGCACTTTTAAGAAATGTGAAAGATATTAATGTTGTTTTATTTAATTATGCCTGCTATGACTTCTGTAATGGCTTTATATATTAAATGCTCCAGCTTATGCTGAGATATACACCTTAAAGTTATTTTTTGATACTTTGAAAATTAACTATAAACCAATGCTCTGTTTATTTGAACTTAATACAATGATTTATAATGCTCGAAATACTTCAGCTATCGAAGTTCTATAGAGCTTTTTTACAGATGTTACCACGGTTATAAGAACAATTAACCCGAACAAAGAAATAACCAAGAAAATATAATCCAACGGTATTTCATTTAAAAATAGATAGAAATCAAGCGCTGACGGCATTCTGCCATAATTGTTTTCAATGTATATTATAAACATAAAGAGTATGAGTCCAAAACTTCCCATAGTACCGACTATCATAGCGAGAAGGAATACAAAGAGGTTTTCGTAAAGTAAAGATAGTAAAATATCTTTTAAAGATGCCCCTAAGGTTTTCAAAATTGCTATTTCTCTTTTCTTCTCGTCTATTGAGAAGTAAAAAATAAAGACAAAAACGGAGGCAATGAGCATATATGGTACCAGAAGGATTTCTTTTAGAAATATTTGATATTCCCTCTCACTTTTTATTCTTTTCAAAACTTCATCTATGTCTCCCACACTAATGGATAGATATTTATAATTCTCCTTTATGTATCTCACAACGCTTATTAAATTCCCTTTCGAAGCCTTTATATAAAAGGTATGTGATACAAACGTTATATCTAGTGTTACATTTGCTAAATGTTTAATAATATAATCTTTAGGAAGTATTATAAAATAATCATTCGTAAAAACTCGTTCTAAAAATGGAACGTAATTCTCAGCTATAGCTACTACTATAAAATTATCGTAGATTGTAAATTTTTTTGGGCCTCCAGTCGTAATCTCCAGTGAAATCAAACTTCCTACTTTAGCATTCACTTTGCTGGCTAGTTTTGAGGATATTATGGCCATAGCAATTCCCTTGCTGCTCCTATTAAACATACTGATAACTTTCTCAAAACTCATATTTACTTGTGCTATCCGGAACCAGGTGGCTAAATCTGTATTATTCAGCTCTATATTTGTTTTTATATACATCTCTGATACTTCAATATCGTCAGTGGATGTTATTATTGTATCATTACATTTACAGTTTTTAACATAGAACTCTCTAAAACCAACAACATACTCAACACCTGGTATTTCTGCAAATTCATCAACCAGATCTAATGATGATACTGTTGTTGTTTCACTTACAACAATTGGTATTTTTCCTTCATTCAGCTCATGCAATTCCTTTCTGTAGCCTATTACCCAAAAATTAGAAAAAGCCATTGGAATCAGAGTGTAGTGGAAAACGAAAACTAATAATATAAATAATATAAGCGTACGTGCGTAATATGCTTTAAGATGTTTTGTCGAAATATATGCAGATCTTGAGAATTTAGTTACAACTTTATTTATATAGCTAGGAATCTTGGAGAAAAGTGTAATTCCAAACAAGATAGGCCATGTAAACCAAAGAATAACATCTATCTGTAAAATATCAATATTCAGAGGTTCAAACAAAATTGCATATGCGGATAACGTGATGCATAATATAAAAACTAAAAGACTTATCACATGATACCATCTACTAATAGAAATTCTTTTAATCTTCGACGCTTTAAACTGATAGAGCCCAGTAGCTATACTTTCTCTCATTGTAAATATGAATGGAGTGAGTGTCGCAATTTGGGAAGAAATAAGTAGAATTGCGTAACTTGAAAGTAGCATTTCTAAATTCCACGGCATCTCAGAAGATGTTGCTAGTAACTTATTTCCTGTTATCTCCTTTAATATTTTTGTGATGACTTGTGAGATTATCGGTGAGAGCATCACGCCTATTATGAATGAGATTGTTAGAATAAATGTTGTAGTAAGCACTAAAGCTAATGAAATTGAAAATGGTGATAATCCTAATGCTCTAATAATTGCTATTTCCCTTCTTCTTTCATTTAATGACGATAAAAATGCGACGAACGTTATACAAAATGCTATTGTTATAGAAAAATATGAAATCGCATCTATGATGAGTCGAACGTTTTTAATAATGTCCTCATTAACTGAATTTATTAATTTAATTTTTGGCATGCTTGAAATAAGAATAAGCTTTGCATCAGGAACATAGGGATATACTGTTGCACCGTCTTTTTCTATGCCAAGAATTATTTTTTTCTCTGCTAATCTATCTTGAAGGAAAGTAAGGAAGCTCATAAGTTCTTCTTCATACTGATTAACATCTTTAATTAAAGGGTCTCTATATCTAATCGCTATTATTCTCTCAATTATTTTAGAAGTTGTGTAATTAAGCATGATGTTAAATGTATTGATAGAGGTAAAAATTGGTAACTCAAAAAGAACATTAGCTAGTATGTCACTAAAGAGAGTCGTGACATTATATATCGCGGCAACGGTAAATGTATATCCTTCATAAGAAATAATTTTATCACCAATTGTCAAATTAAGAAAATCTGCTAAATATTTAGGAATAATTATCGTAAAATTATTATAATGATTATCAAAAGTGAAGTTACTAAGGCATGCAATTATATTATTTTTTAAGAACTCTACAACCCAGTCACTACTCATATTAATCCCTACAATATAGTTAAATGCTTCGCGTGGGCTTACTATGGCGAATCCTTCTTTTAGCCGGAAGGCAATATCTATTTTAACATTGGGTCTATATTCTAAGTACTCATCTGTGATAATACTACTAATCATATTCACAATACTCAATGTAAAATTTTCATTAGAACTTCTAATTCTAACATCTGGAATTAAATTAAGTGATTCCAAAAAAATCACATTTCTTAAATTATAAATTGAGTACTCACTGGCATATATGGATGCTGATGCAGTAATTAAAATAAGAATCATAGGAATTATCTTTTTCCGATCTCTTAATAATATCTTTAAAAAATGAAGCAACAATTTTATATTCATGAGCATTGAGCCTCCCAATATTATCTAAGGTTATATTTCTTTATTAAAATATTTTGAAAAAATAAAAATAGTAATATTGAGATTATTGTTCTTTATTTTTAAGAGAGTATTACAGTTAATTCTCTTTTTAATAGTATGGTGGTGTTGTGCATGTTCCCTCTACTTCTATTATTGGTGAGCCGGTCCATCCCGAAAACGTACCTTTTGCCCACATATATAATTCGTTTCCTCCATCTTCGCTTACGTCTATTTCAAAGTTTACGATTTCATAGCTTTTTGGATAATTATGATAGTAATTACCTACAAGTTGATCATCAACATAAACCTTAAACCATCTTTTTACAGTAACGCCAAAGAATGGTTTCCACTCGGCTTCAGCTTTAGTCCATCGATACGTACCATAAACATAGACATGATAAGCTCTAATCCATATAGAATGGCCGTTTTCAGTTTTATGATTCTCATAGAAAACATAATGATATTCCTGATAGCTTTCAGGCACAACTATTGAATCAGGGTCAGGTATGTTAATAACGATACAGTCTGATGGAGAATTTGTGTCTCCCTTTATAGCAGCTACGTTAAGCGGCATTACCAGTATAGATAAAAATAATATCATTATAGAGACTTGCCATAAGCCCCTACTCAATACCTTTCCCTCCAGAACATTATTTTTGACAAAAAACCATTTATAACTTTGTTTTTCGTATATATATATTTCGGAGCATCTGGATCGTCTCAACCGTTTTCTGGTTAGAGGCAAATGTCAGTCAAATCAACAGTGAAGTCCTTAACCTACTTAAACTTGATGACATTCTCAAGATTTAATATAGAGATAGCATGTCTCATAATTCTCATTCTGTTTTCATTTTGATCCTGACAGAAATTTTCTTAAGAATTGAATACAGAATAATAATATAAGTGATTTGTTTTTATAACATCGTCATCTGCTATGGTAACACTCTAAGTGAGTGGAATAAGGTAAAGGGTTTGTCATCTGGATAAGAAGAGTTTTAAATGATGTACTACTTACTTAGAGTTTATAAACAAGCATTAGATGCTGCAAGCGTAAGATATAAATTTTCAACATAGTTTAATATGATATTGGAGATGGTGCTGAATGACTTTCAAGGGGACCGTAAGAATTAAAGTATTGCTACTACTAACAATTTTGGTTTTTAGTATGTTTGGATTCGTTTTTATTTCACCAGCGCCTTATGAGTTAGAAATAATAACAAAATCACGTTTTGTGCCTAATCCAGGAGATTATGATGAGCATGTGGATTATTTTTTCATAGATGATGTAGCTGAATGTGAGGGTTATCTTTATATTTGTGGATATAGATCAAATCCGATGTGGCCCTTTTTGGCGAAATTTAATGATAATGGCAGTATTGAGTGGTACCGAATACTTAAGATCTACGGGAATGTGCTTTTCCGCTATATGGGATTGATTACTGTTGATAAGGCTGGTTATGCTTACTTTCTTACAACAAGGACTGTAAATCAGCCAAATTCATCCTCACTATCAAATGTCTCTCCAGTTCTATTAAAAATAGCACCCAACTCAACAATAGTATGGGAGAAAATAATTGGAGTTGCAGTAAACATTACATGGTTCTATTCTATAAATTACATGCACGACGATACTATTCTGATATTAGGTAAATCGCCCTCAAATGAAATAGTACTCACAAAGCTAACTCTAAACGGTGAAATCATTTGGTCAGTACATGATGACGTAAATCTGAATATTACCAACGCTAGGGTTGCATTATCAAATTATTCGATTTACGTATTCGTTGAAGGTATTGAAAAATACGTGTATAAAGATCTAATAATGATAAAATATTCTAATACTGGACACAAAGTTTCTTCTATTATACTCAGAAAAGGCTATGTGCTATCCACAGAACTTATCGATATTGAGTACTCGAATGTAGACAATGAGACAGTTCTCCTATTTGATGATAACATGCTCTATAAAGTTTCACCTGACGGACTTATTAAATTCGAGAGAAATCTCTCTGCTGATGAATATACATACTATGGTGAAATAGCGATTGACAATAAGGGAAATATATACGCAGTAAAGCCTAGTTCGGCGGGCGTTTCTATACTTAAGCTTGATAGATCTTTAAATATTATTCACACATATTTTATAGAGGTTGCTGAGTCGGAGAATGAAGAAACAACTTTAGCTCATCGAAATGCAATTTTCATAAAAAATGATAATCTCTATCTTTTCCTTTCAGTAGGAAAAATAAATTATCATATCTGGGCGGTTTATCTAAAATTGAGAGAGCAAATCAGCCCACTATTCATTACATTATCTATATCACTTGTTGCTTCAACAGCTATTTGTGTTGCATTCTTAATGAAGATGATAAACATCCATAAACTCCGAGAAACCCAGCACAATCCTAAAAATAACCTTTAAACCGCTATGAACACATTTATATTCTTATCTCTTTTTCAAGCCAGTCTATATGTTCCTTCTTATGTTTCCAAAATAGGTATTAGAGATGAAATAACAAATCTTGCAAAAATTTTTATAGCATTTTTGCGATGACTTATAAATTCCTCTGAATGTTATAAATCGATGATTCAGAGAAATCAAGGTGTGCAGATTGATTGCAACTTGGAAAGTAATCACAAAAATTAAGATCCGGAATTCTTCAAACAAGCGAATCCTTAATATGATAATAAGAATTCCTACCTTTACTGAGGATTATCATCAAAAAGTTTTGTCTCTAAAATGTGATAATAGATGTAGAGTTCGAAAGAAAAGTGAAATGAATAACATGGCTTATATCTTAATCAGAGAAGTAAAACCAAGTAGTATTAAAACCGTAAATATGGAGAGTCTGATTGAAGTTAAAGCCCTTACATTTAATCTTAAAAAGGTATACAATCCAACCTTTTTCACATCTCTCCCGCAAAAATATATAGTATATACAAGGCCTCAACAATACTGGGAGACTGAGGATGAGATAATAAAGAGTGCCGTAGAAAAACTAATTAAAGAAACGAAAGAAGATACGCTAAAATACATAAGAGCCGCATTTAAATTCGTCAATGAAAATATCAAACTAAAGAGTCCCATGAATGTTAGGTTAGGAGCTATAAAGGCTCTTAAATCTTATGAAGGTGATTGTGACGAACTCTCTGATGTTTTCATCACATTACTTCGAGGCAGAAACATCCCGGCAAGAAGAGTTGTGGGATACTTTGTAAAATCTAAAAATAATGGGACATACGAATTAGAACCTCATGCATGGTCGGAAGTACTTCTCTCAGATGGTATTTGGGTGCCGTTTGATCCAGCACTTGGATTTTTCGCAATGATTACAGAGAGGCATATAGTTCGATACAAGATCGGATTAACATCGAGCATTTCAATGATCTCAGCAAGGTGGAAAAATGTACCATCAGATAAAGTTAGTATAGAGATGGAGGAAGAAGTAGAACAGTATCAACAATAATAAGTATACATTTTGCTTCGGAAATAATTCTTTAAAATGCTGTAGAATCTTATATGAAAGCTAAATTCCTAGTAGATAGTGATAAAGGAATTAAATCATTATCTTAAGGTAAGAATATGTTAACTGAGAGGAAAGTAATGTCCAAATGAATCTCTGAAGGTAATTATAGGGTAATTGTGAGGTTATATATTCGTAATTCACTGTATTTATTTAACAAAGTGTCTAATGGTTCAAGAAAGATAATGATTTTCATGTTTCCACTCGATGTGCTACAGTAATAAATTCTCATCTGCATCGGCTTCTCTGTAATCATCTTCTTTAGTATCAACTCACCATTACTACCAATTATAAGAAGAAACAAACCTTGTTTATTTTTTGCAAACATGTTAGCTCCAACTATAATTTCTTTCTTTGAATCGTTGTTTAAATCGATAACTATTGGTTTAGTCCATGTGGTGTATGTATGAATTGTTTCTCTCATATCATGAATTTCTCCTAGGTCCTCTTTATTCTGAGAGGTTAAGTTTAAGAAGCAATTAAGATCAACAGTGAAATTATGCAAAATTGTTCCATCAAGCAATCTTATGAAATAAAAGGTGTTATTGTATCCGCTGACAAGTTCTAGCAAGTCGTCACTATCGATATCATCTACAGTTTCATAGTATAATGGTATTTCCTTGCTCCATATCAATTCTCCACTTTGAGCATTGATAACGCTAATTTTTCCACAACTACGCACATAAACATAGGTTTCTGTGTCCCTATAGACGGATACTTTCATGGGTGCTACTGAGAGTGAAAGGCTCCATAAAAATCCCCACGACATACCCCTGATATTATTTTTAGAAAAACTAATTGCATAAATACCCTTGCCTTCTCTTGCATAGATCACATCTTCAGCACCATCATTGTTAATATCATATATTGTAGCCGAAAAATAATCATACTTCTCATCAAGAGTTCCAAACTTCAGCTTTGATAATATCTTTCCATTATCACTAGAAAGTACATAGATAAGATTTTCTGAGCATCTTACTACTTCAATTCTTTTGTCTCCATTAACATCGCCTACTAAAACAATATTAGAGATATCATCGTAGTCTATGTTTCTTTCCCAAAGCAATTGTCTAGCCTTCAAGTCTATGACAAATACAGAAAATGGCGTGGCAGCAATTACATCCTCTACAGAATCATTGTTGATATCAGCAAAGGTATAGCTTACAGAGTATTGAAAGGCCTTCTCAAAGTGCCATAAAAGGCTATCACTAGATTGAATTGAGTAGCATAAAATTTGCAGAGCCTCATGAGTTTCATTAACGAAGGATGCTCCTACTACTACCAACATACTTGTGCCTTGAACGTCAATAATCTTTGCATTAAGATTATGTGCTTTCGTAATGTATTTTGAGATGTTATATGACAGGATAGGGCTGTCCAATGATGATATTGTATACACTTCTATTATTTTTTTATTATTTAGTACTGCAACTTCTTGAATTCCATCACCATTTACATCATTTATAAATAAAATTTGGCTGTGTATTGGAACTTGCTTGCTTTCTAGTAGCTCGACTTGTAAGTGTAAAGGTGCCCATGTGTAAGTTTCATTAAGAAAGACTAGCACTACCGCAGTGATTAAAAGTACACTAACTATGCATACACCAAAAACTTTTCCCCTATTTATAATAATACCCCCCTTAATGTTAGTCCCTCTTGGATCAAAGGTATAACCACTGTCATCAAATTTAATAATTCCAAGATCATTTATATATTTAGGGGATGATGCTATTTTTCTTAAGCATTATTATACATCTACTTTTTCCAAACCCATGAGCTCTATCGATTCTTTCTTAATCCGATCACTTATTGTTACAGCCCATGTAAGTGTTATTTCTTTCCCATCGATAATTTCTGCAAGTTTGCCTAACCAGTCGCAAACGTCTTGTAGTGTCGTTTTTTCTGTTAATCTAAAAACAGCTATAATCTCCTTAATCTTTTCAATCTTATTTTGAATAATGCTTAATGCCCTGGAAATGTTTTCATCATCAACTATGATTCTGCCGTAGTAGTTCCAGTACTCGTTACGACTGAAAGAACCATAAGTATGAAGGTCGATGCTGATATTCAAATGTTCTGTGTGATAAAAATCAATAATGAATCGCAAACACCTAAAAATTCCCTCATAATTATCTCCTATCTGCCCATCTTCTAAGGTAATCAAGAAAATGTAATCTTTGTGTCCAAGTTTTTCAAAAAGGTCCTTAATATTCTTCAACCTGCTTTTAGGTACTATTGCAATAAAGTGAACCCCTGTTTCTCTCAAAAGGCTGTCTAATTCATCCGTAAACCTATTAAAGTTACTAGGTACTTGCTCAACTATCATAATTACATATTTTTCGGTGCTTTCTTTGCTCCTCTTAACAAACATTATAATCTTTTCCAAAAGAGAATCTTTGTATGTAGTTGTGTCTCCTTGATTTAGCGTGATAAAATTGAGAGTCACTCTGGCTGATAGCTTTTTAGTTTCTCTTTTGAGAAACTTTAAAAATTCCTCAGTTCCGATACCAATTACATTAAAAATCTGTTTCTTTATTTTCTTCCTCCTCCTTTCTCTAAAATTATCTACTTAGGCTATGAAATTAAACAGTATATGTTCATATACATGATTAAGTAAATCAATCAAAAGGTAAATAAATTTTAGAGAAAGTAAGTTGTTTCTCAGCTAAGTGTAAAGCGTACCATTGCCAAAACATTATCGATAAAAAATTAAACTGATTAGAGAGTATCGTGATCATCTCTTAGCAATTTTTGAGCGGTTCCTTTAAGTGTAACTGGCAAAAGTATTAATAAATTCAAATACCTCTTTGACTGTTCTCTTTTTCTGTATTTTTTCCATTTTATCTTCAAGCTCAATTAATATTCCGATAGGTGCATGATCCGAACCGTAAACATCCTTCAGTATAAATGCATCTTTAAGATTTGGAAGCAAATCTTCAGTAATCACTATATAATCGACACGCCAACCTATGTTCCTTTCTCTTGCACTAAATCTATACGTCCACCAAGTGTAATGTCCAGGTTCGTCTGGATGAAAATGTCTGAATGTATCAATATACCCTTTGCTCAATAGCTTGTCCATAAATTTCCTTTCTTCTGGAGTGAAGCCTGCATTTCTAACATTATCTTTTGGTCTGGCCAAGTCTATCTCTTTGTGTGCTACGTTAAAATCACCACAAACTATTAGTGGCTTTTCTTTTCTTAACGTTTCTAGGTATTCTAAAAATTTCTCATTAAACTCGAGTTTATATGCAAGCCTTGTCAATCCCCTTTGTGCATTTGGGAAATAAACGTTAATCAGGTAGAACTTATCATAGCTTAGTGTGATAACTCTTCCTTCACTATCAGCAATTTTTTCACCAAATCCGTATTTTACTGATTTTGGCTCTACTCGCGTAAGGACTGCAGTTCCAGCATATCCTTTTCTCTCTGCTGGATACCAATAAATCAAGTAATCTTCAAGACCGGGCCCTAAAGACATAGGTGCCATATGTTGCTTAATCTCTTGCAAGCAGATTACGTGAGGTCTCTCTTTCTTCATAAATTCGATGAACCCTTTTTTCATCACAGCTCTAAACCCATTTACGTTCCAAGAAAGGATCTTCCAAATCATCGCGTTCATCTCTTTTAGAATCATGTAAAAATCAAAGTTGATTGTTTTATATAGATTCACTAGCTAATAAACTTTAAATGAAAAGAAGAGATGAGAGTGAGCATTAAAAGTACTATTTTAGTATTCAACCAATACCACTTAAAGAAGAAAATATTATTTATACTGAGGTTATGATAATAGTAATGGAAAATCTTCGTAAGAGTGCTCAAGCATGAAGAATAAATTGCGGAAATACAAAACTTTAGCAGTTGTATTCTTCATAATCGGAATTACCTTTACGACTATAAAATACAATGAATTGTCAAGTGATGTAATTTGGCTATATGACATTGGATCCACGCTAAAACTTGAGGTTAAAGAAATCTATAATGGGACTAAGCATACGATAGTAGATGAAATTGCTAGAGAGTACAAGCTGGATTTGTCCAGAGAGATTTATATTAAGCTTGATAGTAAGATAGCCACACTGGAACCGAGGGTCATAGCTCTTGGAATTGTGAACTTTAAGATGCCTTATAATCTCTCCGTATCGGTTGATAATAAGAATTTTAATAGAATTAAAAGGTATATTCTGCCTATATTTTTCCCTAAGAATTTCGATAGTGTTGAAAAAGAGTTACAAGCATTAGAAAACGTCAGTTTTAGGTATAAACACTATCTCATTTCGGATATAATAGATTGGTATTTAGAATTCTCACTTGCTGATGCTAGGGTATATCTATATATCTGCATAAAGAAAGATGGCTGGCTTGATGGATATAATATAACCGTAACCAAAGACGGTAATAAAGAATCTTTATTCTTGGTTTGGGGTGGTAAAAAGAACTTTATTTTTGTTCAAGAAGTATCAAGTAAAACCACTTTAAGAATAATTGGGACTATTCCATTTTTAGCAGCCGCTGTATTCTTTGGTCTTTATATTAAGAATAGGAGACTTCAAAGTATTGACTTGTATGAAGCTTTAGAGAAAGCTTTAACTAGGATTGAGAAATATTCAGATACATATTATAGGTTATGGTTAAGTTTATCACTAATAGGACTTGCCTTAGGAATCTTTGTAGCACATGGGCTCATTACTTTGGATAGTGAAATTACGGTTCTTACTCTTATGGTGTTCTTTTTAGTATCAACAGCAATATTACTTGTGTTCCTAATGTGGATGTGCGTATTACCAAAACTGGATGAAATTGGGTCTTTAAATTTTTTAAGCCCAATAACACCGACTGTTATTTCATCAGTGAGCTTTATTCTTGGAGTCTTAATAGCGACAACTTTTAATGATGACCCTTTATTTTGGAGTTTGCCTCTGTTTATACTACTTGGCTTAACACTCATATTAATAAGGATATCAGAGCCAAGAAAAGAATTAAGGATATTTAAAAAGGAGGTTACGAAGGGGTTCAGCGGATGTCCGCATTAGTGAGCGAACATCCACCTTGGGCCTCATCAGCCTCAGCTCCCTCTGGGTTCATGGGGAGCAAGTCATCGGTCTCGACCCCGTTCAGGGTAACCCCGCAAGCCCCACATCGCAGCGTCCTTTCACACCGCAATGTCCTTTCGGTGCTTTACTCCCACCACATTCGGACATTGCTTCAATACTCACAAGTGCTCACAAAATATTTAACTGTTTCGGAAGGCACTGGAAGAGAAACAGCAAATTAATACTACCTAAAGAAGCTATCATGCTATTCTACACGGATTTCCTTTTCCATTTCCCACTGTCCGTGAATATTGCATCTTGCTATTACTTTTAGCTTTGCATTCTTTCCGACTCTTATTTTTAACGTTACTTCTGGCTCCATAATAATCGGCACAAACATAACTCTAGACAGAAAATGATCATCCAAAATTAGGTCTATCCAAACGATATAATGCTCAAACGTATTGGGATGAGGTATCTCACCAACTTTTATTTTCACCTCAAATGGCTCACAGCTTTTTACCTTATCAGGAATTTTAATGATGGGCTTGTGCATTTTCCCATATTCTGTTAATTCTGCCTTTTTGCTCAGAACAACGATGGGCTCAACACACTTTTCAGCCACATCAATACCTCCTATCTTTTTGGCAATCTTTTTAAACCAACTTTAAATAAAAATTTTGTTAATAAGTATGAAATCAGTTATTGTTACTCTATTTCCTCTACAAGCAAGTCCTTATGCTCGGGATGCTTTTTGAAATAATAGACTGCGTAACTACAATTTGGTTTTATTTTATATCTGTTCTCTCTTGCAAATTTTATAGCCTCTTCCATTAGTCTTCCAGCAAGTCCTCGCCCTCTAAACTCTTCAGGTGTATACGTGGCATCTATGTTCATAACATTTCCCTGCACGTTATATTTCAAGTATGATGCCTTTCCTGGTCCAAGCTTTATGAGAAACCTCTGTGATTTCTTATGATGGATTATTTCTAATTTTTCTCCTCTTTCATTCATAGTTTCACAGCCTTTTGCTCTATACGGTACTCATTGCATAACCACTTTTTTATTTTTTACGGGATTTTTAAGTGAACTATAAATTCTGAAATTAAAAGTATCTTTGCAACATCATAAGATCTTAATAATTTAAATTATCATTTATTGATTTTCTTCGTTATTTTAATTGCTGCAAAAAAGAGACAAATAGCTGTAAAAATATATACAGCAAGCCTTACTGTTAAATACGCTAGGTGTGTGGGAAGGGAGAAAAACTCGAATATCAATGGAAACGTTACAGCAAAGCCGCTTATTATAAGAAATAGTGAGTGAAATGAGTAATACAGTAAACTTTTCTTCTTTAGTAAATGTAATGCAATAGTTGTTTGAGTTAGGAAGATCGCATACCACCTAATCCAGAGAAACACACATATGATAATATAGAAGGGAATCCACATTAGAGAGGGAAGAGTGAACAAAAAGAATGCACTGTTGTAGTAAGAGGCAGCAAAAGTGGCAATCAATATAAAAATGATTATTGAAGGCAGTACTTTCGAAGTATAACTATTTTTTTCTATAGAACTCTTATCATCATTGCTAATACGCTTACCTAAAAAGGGAGCACAGCTCAAAAGTCCTATTACAGTTGAAAAGAATAGAACATACATATAGTAGTTTTTGGGTACAATAAGCTCCGGACCAAAAAAATACTCAAAAGCAAGATATTCAAAAACATGGGCATAGCCATATGATAAGAATCCAGAACTAACTGCCGATAAGACTGTATTCAGAGAGTTATGTGCTTTTCCAAATTTCATCATCATTCCCTACCAGTATGTACTTAATTTTTTTATTATATGTTATTTATTTATATTTTATATTATGTTATTTTAATACTGTGCTAAAATCGATCAACTCCAATAATAATACAGTTTTTCAATAAGGCACATCTCAAATATGACAGTTCGAGATAGGGTAAAAAATATCATCTCTATTTCAGTAAAAATACTCCATGAAATAATAATTCTATCCAAAATATTTTAAAATTTGGAAAATAAGACTTTTTTGGTGATTATATGGCCATTGTAAAAATTAGCAAGAGACGAATATATATTCCATCGAAGATTGATTTTAAAGGGGATAGAGCAATAATAATCCCATTCGGAAAAGGATTACTAGTATATCCAATTCCAGCAAAATTTAGAGAGATAGATATTCCCCATTCTATAAAGGAACTCAAAGAAATTGCTGAGCAGAAAGCTAAGGAAGAGGCTCTTAATAAATTGAAAAAGAGGGAAGCAAGAAGATGCTAATTGAAAGCGATATAATTATCGCACTTATTAAAAGAAGAGACTGGTTAAAACCAGTTGCTGAAAACATTTTAATGTTGATCAAGAAGGGAGATCTGCGTCCAATAGAGATTTCAACTGAAATACTTCATGAACTTTATTATGTAGCATCAGAGTTTGCAGATCTTGATATTGTTTTGGAAAATTTTGTAAAAATTGCTGGTTTAGAAAATATTAAATTCTTAAGACCAAAACCAGAAACTTACATAACCGCGGTTTTTATTATGAAAAATTATAATATAACATCTATTTTCGATGCTATATATGCTGCACATATACTTAATAAAGATAGTTCAGATAATATAATCATAAGTACTGATCACATTTATGATAAGATTCCTGGGATTAAAAGAGTAGATCCGAGAAAGCTTAATAGTTTAATTGAATAAAGAATGTAGTAAAATCAAACACAATATGATATAATGAAAAAGCTGTGCTTGTGTTTGAAAAAGATAACATTCACTTTAATGTCTGCACTCCGCTCCCAATATGTAGATGCACTAATGTAAATTCATATGATTGGTCTAGTAATGTACTCTGGAAAAATGTTAGTTAGTTTTTAAAAAAGAATCTCAAAAATCAAATATGATACCCTCTTCTAATGCTATTTTCACTATGCTTGGTCTTTTTTTAAGCTTCTCAAACTCCTCAATTGTATAACAGATGAAATCCACTGGGTAATCAAGATCCCATTCAAGATAAAGAGGAACTGGTCTCTCTAAAGGACTTTTGTCTTTAAAAAAATCACTAACAATTATGAGGTCGACATCACTATCCTCTCCGAATTCTCCTCTCGCAGCAGAGCCAAAAATTATAGCTCTTCTTATTTTGTACTTTTTGCTAATCCTCCTTAGGAACTCTTTAATCTCTTCTATGTTAGCTGTCTTTTTACCCATTTTATCACCTTTTCTGCATACTCTATTATTTTTTCAACTTCTTCTTTGTTAAATTCTGATAAAACATCTGGATACCTTGTTGCTGTATAGGCAGGAGTGATGCTTGCATAGTCTTAGAATACTTTCTGGTGCGTTTAGCATCCTATCAAGTCGTGTTAGGTCGTGTATTTTTGGAAAACTTCCAGTATTTCTAATAAGTAATGCTTTTAAAGCTTTTTCAACCGATTGTTGGGCCAAAAATGCAGCTACATGATATTCTTCAATCTCATAATTCTTTTTTGCGGCTTTTAAATCTCTTATTGCAAAATCCCACCACATTTTTATAGAATCTTTCATAAAGAATACACCACTAATGATACTATATAAATTTATAAACCTAATAATGGATAAAAATTTTCAGCAAAATAAGTAATCTAAGGAAGAAGGTTATTATTATTGCGACATCGTATACTTCAAAAATGTTAGAGAAAGATCTGCAAAAATCCGAATTTGTTTATTCATAATATGGTTTTAACTTTTCTCTAATGCTTTTTATGTTAATTAAGCTTCTAATTTAGCTTATTTGAGTCATCTATCGTTGTCTTATACCCATATTCACGAAGCGTTTCGAGGAAGTCATCAAAGTTTTTTACGGAGATTATCGTAACTCTGTCATCAAACTTCAATAATCCGCCACCATAACCCGATTTTTGCTTTCGATCCATATAAACAAAGCCCTTTATAGCACTACGTGGAATGAAAACAAGTGCTTTTGCCTTTTTTATGTATAAGCCCTCTTTTGTTACTATATAGCCCTTAGTAAGATTCAGAACGAATGGAAAGAGCATTACGGAAATAGGAGCCGCAAAAATTAATATTAGCAGTAATATCTCAAAGAGCTGAATCCCCATGACATTATAATTAGCAGCTGGAATCATAAATATATGAATCCAAATTATTAAAAGAATGGCTCCTATCATGAGAGTAAACAGAAAAACAACAAGTACTAATATTAAGTTTGGTTGTGGAAAGAACTTGCCCTCTATCAACCTATTAGACACTTTCATCAAAATTCCACCTCACGTCTATTTAAATCAATTAGCATTCTTAAGTCCTGGACAAATTTTTCGGGATTCTCAGGAACAAGAAATATCAAAGTTGCTACGCTGGAATCAATTAAACTAACACTCGGAGGCCCATAACGTTTAATGAGAACTTTAAGCTCTTCTCGTCCCTTCCGATCCCAAGAAACAAATAAGAAAACATGCTCTATATCGGAATACGCTATTTTCTTATTACGATACAAGAGTGACCATGGAGATCTAATTATGAGCTCCTTATCGGTTAATACATATTCTAAGGATATAACGGGCAAAACGATTCCTATAAAAATTAAAATGACCGTCGCAAAAATACAAACAATGCCAATTAAATATGGAATATCAATTTTAAACGCTAAGAGATTCAATAAATGACTGCGAGTTTTATAAATGAAAAGGCCACTAAGCTCTATGAGAATGACCGTTATTAATATTGCTAAAGTCTTTTCCGTCTTTGATTTGTAAATAATATACACCATAGCTCATCTGGAAAATTATCAGCTTTTTCTTATTAGTTTATTTAAATAAAAACTCTAATATGATTCCATTTCTATATTAGGAATTATCTCAAATCTATAAATAACAATCTCAACAGCCTTTAATCTAGCTGATGGCATTTCTGGCTCCTGGATTTATATCGATAATAAACTCCAAAGAGAGGTTCATATACTGTGATTATAGAAACTGCTTTTATTGCGATTACCTTATCTATTTATTTTATTTTTCTAATTGCGTCTTTATTTGGTACCTTCTTTATTACGTCTATTAATACTCATGTATCAAGAGGCTGATCTCTTTCGAAACTCTAGCTTACTTCCATAAGTAACTTTTTTTCTTTAAATCCAAATCTTCTTTTTCTTTCCTTAATCTTTCTAAAACCTTTACATCTTCGTCATCAAAGATCCCTATACCTATTATGTCTGATATGCTTGTACTTCGTGTAATAGCTCTTTTTATGGCATCACTGAAACTTTCTCCACGTCTCTTAAATCTTTTTAGCATCTCGTATACCTCTTCAGAAACCATTATTGTGCGTGCCATCTTTTCACTTGATTAAATATTATATACATGTACATTTATTTTTTGCGGATTTCTCATCAGAAAATCGTTCCTCAAGCAAAATATAATAGGATACATAACATTTAATAATTACTGAATAAACCATGATGAACAAAGGATGAGCGAATTGAACATAGACTTAATAAGAGAAAGAATTACAGAGATTCGCGAGGGTATTAAGCAACTTAATAATTTTCTGAAAACAATACAAAGACCTGAAGCTAACTGAGAAATTGACAATTAGATATTGATGCTAAAAAAGATTAAAGGATTTCATTGAGTTTGTAAAATTTGTGGAGGATTTTGTGGACAAATGGAAAAGATAAAATACTACACACTTAGTCAAGAAGAAAGAATAAAAATCGAGAAGAAAATAAAGGATATTCTAAGCCATGATGAAAACATAATCTTTGCTTTTATCCATGGCAGTTTTATATCGGGTAATCCATTTAGAGATATAGACATAGCTGTTTTTCTAAAAGATGAGAAGGATGCTTTTTCGTATGTAACTCGTTATTCCGCAAAGATTGAAATTGAAATTAAATATCCAATTGACCTCCACGTATTAAATGAAGCCCCCTTAACATTTCAGTATCATGCCATTACCAAGGGAAAGCTGCTTCTCTCTAGAGATGAACTAACTTTGGATCTATTTATTGAAAGAACTTTAAAGAAATATTGGGATTTTAAAATTTTGCTGGAATATATTTAATATCCAACGTTATTATTCTGCCTAACTACTAGAATAATGGAAAAGAAAATTTTTGTATATATAATAATACCACATTTGTCTACAAAGGAAGGTATGATCTATGAAAGCTACAATTTCGGTTCGTGTGCCCAAAGAGCTCATTGAGGAGATCAAAAAAATTGCAGAAGAGGAGGATAGAGATAAGGCTGATGTTCTTAGGGAAATACTTGCAAAAGGTGTGCAAGAGAAGAAAATAGAAATTGCAATTAAAAAATACAAGGAAGGAAAATTCACCCTATGGAAAGCAGCAAGATACGCGGGTATATCCCTATGGGCAATGATTGAACTATTAAAAGAGAAGAAAATCGAACTACAATATGGCGAAGCTGAATTAGAAAGCGATCTTAAAGCGTTGGAGGAGTAATTTTGATTATTATTTCAAATGCATCAACGCTCATCTATCTTGCAAAAGTAAACCGATTACATCTATTAAAAGATCTTTTAAAAAGTTATAATCCCTATGGAAGTTTATGAAGAGGTTATAATTAGAGGCATAAAAGATGGTTTTCTGATGCAAGAATTGTTGAGAACGCTGTTAAAGACGGATGGATTGAAGTTGTTAAGTCACCTAAGGATATTGAAGTGAGATGAAGTTCAAAGAACTTGATTATGGAGAAATACTGTCTTGAAACTTGCTGAAGCATATCCAAATAGTCTAATATTAATGGATGATGCATCAGCAAGAAAGATTGCTGAAAACCTTGGATACAATGTGAAAGGAACTTTTATATGTCATTTTATTAGCAGTCAGAAGAAAAATAATTTCCAAAAAATTGCTCGTGAGATCATTAATAGGTTGGTTTCTTCTGGATTCAGAATGTCAATTGAGTTGTATATTAAGGTAATTGAAGGTTTAAAAGAATGAAATCATAAAAGTTTCTTGTTAAACCATTGTCAGTTAAGGGTCTAATATTCAAACTGTAGCACGGTTTTTAAGGATTTTGAGATCCTCCCATCACTCCTAATTTGATTCTAAAAAGTAAGATAGCTATTAGGTGGTTGTAGTTATTCGCCGTGTTTATTCTTTCGGACCACTGCTCTAGGCTAACGATATACTTTGAGGATATACGTAAAAATCGCAATTGTAAATATGTATAGGTTTGCCAAAGCATAATCGCGAAATATTACATTAAAGAATACCCTGTTTGCCATATCCATACTTCTGTTTACATAAATCCTGAACAATACGTAAAACTCAACACCCTTCTCGTAACTTATTTCCGATACAGAATTACTAAGATATGCGTTATACACCTCTATGTGCCATACTTGGTAGTCTAATTTCTTCGAGTAGTAGTATGGGAACTCTGTGTTGTTCTCGTTGAACTTCCAGATGGGCGCAGTATAGTTTATCACAAGCGTTTCGTTCTTGCCGTCAAAAACCCAGAGCCTGAAGTTTATATACGTCATGTTCAAGTATGGGAAGTCCTTGTAAAGATAACGGTCTAAATCACTTTCATTTTTTATGGGGGTCCCTCCTTTGACGATTGACCACTTATACGGTCTAATAAATATTCCCTCATGAAAGATGTCCATATAGACTTGATAGCTATCCGTCTCATCACAAAGCATGTTCCACCATTCGTTCGTAGGAGCTGTTACATTCTCGCGGGTTCCCCCTCCAATAAAAGTCAACGTTCCGATATGAACAGGAGGACCAGCTAGGAACGAGGAGTAAAACCAATAAATAAATGTAAGGTTTCCCAGTAACATGATCAATAAAAATATTAGAAGCCAACCCTTCGGAGAGACATTTTTCATGGCTATTACCTCCATGTTTAGTAAATAATAATAAATAAATTAAAAAAGATAAAATAAAATCAATAATTATCCTGCCATGTAGTAGTATGTCCAATAACCGAATGTGTATTGTCCTAGTGGAACTTCGTAATATCCTTGATTTTGATATATTCTTGCTATGATATTTAAAGATATAGCGTAAATCACTTTAATCACATAATTTTCGGTTTCAACATCTGGATCTAAGTTCACTGAATAAAGATCATAAAAGAAAATTACTCCATCCGACTCACTTGTAATGCAAGGTATATCTTTGTATGTGATTGTTATTGTATTTAAATCTTGATTAAGATTTGCCGATGGGCTTACTTTAGATTGTGAAAGTGCTGACACTCCAACACCGATTATTGATGTAAGAATGCCAACAGTGCCCCATCCACATAATTTACCTATAGCATTAACACTAGCAATAAGAAGTCTAATAGCTGTATGAGCATGTTGCTCTTCTTGAGATTCGCCAACATCCGCTAAATATTCACGCATAGTGGCGGTTGGAGATTCAACAATTGCTTTTAGTAAGAAAAATCATTACATCCGAACTTTAAGCTATTTATATCTCCTCCTCTAAGATGCTCTCAAGTTCAATGTATTTTTCTTTAAGCCGTTTTAATGTTTCTTCGTCTGTTTGCCAATATCCTCTGCTGTTAGCTTCAAGCAACTTTTTAATTACTTTTTGAGCTGCCCATTTGTTAGCTTTTACAAGCTTATTGTATCTTTCTTCATCAAAAACTATTTTATCGGCAATCTCATTCCACATCCAGTTTTCAACTTCATTCAATGTAGAAGCCAAGCCTAATAGGTTTTCTACGCGTGTTGCAATTTTTTCGGCTCCTGAAAAATCATGCTTTAGCATCGAGTCAAGCCATTTAGGATTTGCTAATCGAGTTATGACCCCTCGTTTTATTGCCTCTGTGGATTTCTCAACAACTATAAATTCCTTTGTAGTATCTGCCACCAACACTTGAGGCTTCTCACCTTTCAGTTCTTTTACCGTTCTTGCAACTCCACCTAGAAACTCGTAATAATGATCTAAGTCGGTGATTTCGTATTCTACAGTGTCTCTAACCTGTGTAACCAGATCTACGCTCTTTAGAATTTCTTTAAAGATCTCTTCTGCTTTAACATTGCGGTATGTTCGTCCGTATGCGTATCTCATGCTATTCAAATATTCTCTAACGATATCCTGTTCTGTTGTCCAATTTGATGATTCTATTAATGCTGTGAGTGATGTAGCATATTCCCCTTCTGGTGGTCCAAATATTCTATAGATCTTCTCCTCTCCAATTTTTTCTTTGAGTTGTTTATTATTTGCTCTCACATAGTTCATATCATCTGGTTCATCCAATTCACTTACCTTTCTGATGGCTTGATCTAAAAGTTCAACTAAATTATAGAAGGTATCTCTAAAGATACCACAAATCGTGACCACGACGTCAATTCTTGGTCTTTTAAGCTCTTCGAGGGGTATAACTTCTATATCTCTAACATAGGGTCCCTTCCAGACTGGTTTAACACCTAATAGATGGAAAATCGTTGCAATTGTTTCTCCACCAGTTTTCATGGTTTCAAAAGCCCATAAAACGAGGTTTACTGTTCGCGGATATCGCCCATTTTGTTTAAAGAAGGTGTTTATGTAGTCCTCCGCGATCTTCCTTCCTCTTTCCAAAGCTATATCGTTTGGAACTGTTGTTGGGTCAAGCTGATATGTATTTCTTCCAGTTGGGAAAACATTAGGGTTCCTAATAATGTCTCCACCGGGACCCGGAAGAATATACTCTCCATTTAGAGCTCTACCTAAGTTTTCTAACTCCTTTGACTCTTTAATATTCTTCTTCACATGAATAAGGAAATCACGCACAGCTAGAAGGTCTTGTTCTCTCTCATCGGGCACGTTTTCTTTTATAACAAAGGTATAAATCCAGTCCCTAGCTTCATTTTCTATTTCTTCGATAATCTTACCATATCTTACACCCTGACTACTCATTTTTGATGGATTCTTTAGTAAATCAAAATATTCTAAGCCTCTTTTTTCAGCAAATATTCTAAAAAGACTCTTAATATTCCCTCGATCGTATCTGGAGATGTGAAGAAGTATATCAACAATTTTCTGGTCATCTATTTTTTCACCGAAAGTATGAAGCCCTTCAGGAACCAAGGTTCTCTTATACTCTACAAGTTTATCATGAATCTCATCCGCTGAATTTCCTAGGTTAAACACCTTTGCTTTTTCGACTATTTTCTTTTCCAGTTCACTCGCTTTTTGCTTATCATATTGCAGAATCTCAAAGTATTGGTCTAGCAGCCTTTCAATTTCGATTAACTCTTCACTAAGTCCACTAACCATCGTTGGGGGACTTGCATGATTTATTATGAGTGCGTAGCTTCTTCTCTTAGCTATGGAGGACTCAGAAGCATTGACAACATGATATAAGTAAATATTTGGTAGATTGCCTATTAGAATATCTGGGTAGCACTCGCTAGACAACCCTACTTCCTTACCTGGCAGAAATTCTAAAGTTCCATGAGTTCCAAGGTGGATAACTGCATCAACATTAGCTTTCTTTTCTAACCACTTATAAAAGGCAACATATTGGTGGTGGGGAGGTAAGTCTCTTGAATGATAAACTTTTGATGGATCCTCGTGCACACCCCTTGATGGTTGAATTCCAATGAAAACGTTACCAAGCTTAATTATCGGAAGGATAATCATATCACTGATTGCCATTATGCTGCCTGGAGGTTCGCCCCAAGCGCTAATAATATTTTCCTGAGCTGGCTTAGGTAGTTCCTTAAACCAATTACGATATTCCTCTAATGAAACTTTAGGAAGTTTTGCTATAGCATCTTGAGTTAATATCCAATCACCAGAGTTAACAAGCCCAGATGAAAGTATCAGCTTCTTTAATTCTTGAGGAGAGTACTCTTGTGGAATTGCGTAACCTAACTCTTTAAGATAGCTCAGTATATTTGAGAGACTTTTAAATGAGTCCAGGTAAGCTGCTTTTCCTATGTTTGCCTCACCAGGAGGATAATTGTAGAGGATAATCGCAATCTTCTTCTCTGAGTTCTTCTTTCTCCTAAGGTTAATCCATTTCTCCACCCTATTAGCAATTTTTTCTATTCTATCTTCCACAGCAATAAACTCTTGAATATCACCTGAAACGGTCTTTTCTGCTAAAACAGGACCAACAGAAACTATTGGCTCAAAACGGCCATCAAGCTCAGGAAGTATAACAGTCGTTATTGTGACTATTGGGGATATTCCACCGCGATCTTTTTTCCATCGGTCTATAGTTTTTTCGGAGAGCAAGATTCCATGTAAGACTGGTACATTTAACCTTTTTAAAACATCAAATGTCTTCTCATGATCTCCTCCAAGAGGCCCACCTGCAAATCTGAACCAAAGTAAATCCACCATGATATCAATAATCGGTTTCTCACCATTTAGGAAGAAACGTTCAATTGCTAAATAATACCTAAGATCCGCTGAAAAGACAGGAATCACACCTATTCCCTTTTCCTCTAATTTTTTTACGAGTGCTTCAACTGCTGGATATGTATGGTCATAGTGATAGCCACCATAACATAATATACCAACAAGTGGAGCTTCTCGAAGGTCATAATCCTTTAAATAATCGTCAGTGCTTTGATATATCTTACCTGTCTTTACATTGATAATTCCCATTGATGGCATTACAATAGGTGGTTGTGACACTTTTAGTATCTTCATGCCAGCGTATTCTTTCAGAAGCAGTATAAACATGTTGTAATAATTCTCTTCACAAGGATTATCATAATACTTAGACAAGTACACATAATTCTTAGCATGTTTCAGAATCCCGATTGGAAGCCTCCGACCTATTTTTTCAAACCGCTCTCTCATTTGGAGAATTTTTCCATAATCGATCTTGCGTTCTTTTCTGAATAACTTTCCGATAATAGGTATCTTCTTCATCTTCTCAAAACTGGAAAAGGAAAAACTTCCCATTCGAGTTAATCTGAAAAGTTGATCTGATCCCCCAATTAAGCATATTACTGTATTTTTTGTGTCCTTCAAGTTTTCAGTAAGTAGCTTAGTTACTATGTCACCGCCTCTGACATCGATTAAAACTATATCCGCGGTTCTTATCTCATTGACAAATTTTTCGATGTTTATAACTTCTCTATCTATATCGTATGGGCTGTAAAATTTGAAGGAAAAAATCTCACCGTATTCTTCTTTTATTTTCCTAATCGCACTGGCCATAGCCGGTTTAAACTGGTAGCCTATTAGTACTATAAGCGGTTGTCTATCCATGTTATTACACCTAATTGCTTATTATAGATAGTATGAAAAATTTAAACTAAAGTAATACTGTCGTTCAAAGATTATTTGATCATACTATTTAAGGATTGATGTTAAAAAATAAGGCTGATTCTTAATTGGATATAAATAGAATATACTCTATTCTATAAGGCTAGTTTAGTGATGAAAAGGAATTTTAAAATGGAAAAATTAATTATGTTATGTCTTAAATCTTAGAATCACTTATAATTTTTCCATCTCTTATTTTAATTATCCTATCAGCAATGGTGATAATTTCGGGATCGTGAGTACTAATTATAAATGTGACATGGTACAGGTCTCTTAGTTTTTTCATAAGTTTTATTATACCTCTTCCAGTATTGGTATCTAAGTGTGCCGTTGGTTCATCAGCAAGAACTATTTTTGGATTGTTTATTAGTGCTCTTGCTATTGCTACGCGCTGTTGTTCACCCACACTAAGTTGCGATGGTTTATGCCTCAGTCTTTCCATAAGTCCCACGGTTTCGATAAGTTCTAGTGCCTTATTCTTAACAGTCTCGAAATCATCTGCATATGGATACATTGGCAACGTTACATTTTCTAAAACATTAAGAAATTCGATTAAATTTATCTTCTGGAAGATAAAGCCGATGTTATTGTGCCTCCACTCAGCAGCTTCATCTTCAGAAAATTTAGTGATATCTACTTTATCATAAAGAATCTTTCCCTTTGTAGGTTTTATTATAGCACCCAATAACAGTAGTAAGGTTGTCTTTCCACTACCAGAAGGGACCGAAAAGAACTATAAATTCGCCTTGTTCTATTTTTAAACTTACATCACGAACAGCATGGATATATCTTTTTTCGATACGATATACTTTAGATACGTTTGAAAGTTTAATTTGTGTCATCTAGTAAGCACCTCTACAAACCTCTTTGCTACATAAACTTTTGCATAAAAATAAAGTAAGAACAGATCAATTAATACAACAAGAAGCGGATAATACACGAAAAACACGGCATTCAAAAATAAGATGTATTTCAGAGAGAGAATTGTAATATATGCAAGAAATAACAAATTAAGAAAGTATCCAAGTAGGAAAAACAGTGAATACTCAATAAGAACTGTAAAAAGAATATACTTAAATTTCCATCCAACCGAAAACAAAATCGCACAATCGTCTCTTAAATTCAGTAAAAATAAAAAAGCAATAATACATGTTGCGAACAACGATGTTATGGAGATAATCTTTAAATCTTCTACCTCATATTGAGATACTTTAACCAAACCGATTATTACTTTATATTCTAATAATTCCTCTATGTTCTTTCTTACTCGTGTTACATTGGCAAAAAGATATAGCCATATCACAAGAAGTCTTATCCGTTCTATCTTTTTCGAAAACTTTAGAAGTATATCATACTGCAAAAAATCCGAGCCTATAATATCCTCTAAGCCTTCAGAATCCAATATACCAACAATCTTATATTTTGTTCCATTAAAAACTATGAAATCCCCTATTTCTTTATTCAAAACATTACTTACCACAATCTCATCTTCCGTATACGGAAATCTGCCTTTAGAGAGAGACCTTCTAACGAGACATTTCATTTCTTCACTTGCTTCAATAAGTACGGTATCGTTAAGTATTTTGTAAGAGACCTCTGCCACGGTGATAACATCTTTTAGGTCTCTTACCTTATTGACCTGAGAAGTACTGATAAAATAATCTGGCGACTTCGAAGAGACAAAAAAGTACATTTTGTTTTGAAGCACTTCAAAGTTGTATAAGGGATAAAGAAATGTGAAGCATATAATAAAACTTATAATTAACCTTTCATGCCATTTTCTTTTTCCTCTTTTTAATAAGTATCTTGCCATGAGACTTATATTCACGATACAAACCATAAAGGAAAACCCCACATCATAATTACTGAAGTGAAAAACTATACTCGGAGCACTTTCTCTGCACTCACATTATAAGCTTTTATTATTGCAGGCAATGAAGATATAACTGTAAGAGATGTAGCTATGCATATTTGTATCGGAAGCATAACAACAAAGAAGAGATATATCATATAAAGATTAGGAATAGAGAACATAATTAATGAGCTAAGTAAAAGAGATATCGACAATCCTAAAATACTGGAAATTATCCCAAATATCGTATATCTCATAATGAAAAATTTCAGTATATCATTTCGTCTCCATCCAAGTACTTTAAGAAGCGAAATTTCATTTGTTTTTCGTCTTATCTCCCAGATCATAATGAAAACCGAGAGGATGTATCCTATGAGTGTAGGATATAAGGTGCTTTCAACCAATAGTTCATGGTAACTCTTTTCATACTCAGTTACCGTCTCAACAACCACACCATGTGGATATTTTGATTTTATCCTATTAGCCACCATGTCGATATCATAGCCTTCCTTGACTTTTACATTAATTGCATACTCAAAATCCACTTTCAACTCCGCACGTTCAGTAAAATTAAGCTGAGAAATTGCTTTATATAACTTTAAATATGTTCCTAAGGGTGCATATACAGCAATTATATCAGTAAGGTCCAAATAAGCCTCTTCACGTCCATTCATTAATTGATTTGTAATTACACCAACTATTGGCAGGCTGGCAACACCTAAATCCAACATGGTTTTATTTTCACCAATGCCTTTATACTCGCCTATATCTTTAAGAAGCTGCTCACCAATACTCTCAATTATAACCGAATTCTCATAATTTGATTCGAAAAATCTACCCCTTACTATGAATTTGGGATGAGGAAATGTGATATCCTCAACATTACACCAACTCAACTCTAAATAATAACTTCTATTCTGATACCTAAATTTTCCCGAAAAATAGATTTTTGCGGGATATACGGTCCATTTCACTCCTTCAATTTCTCTAATAGCCTCTTCGATCACGGGAAAGTCTTCAACATCACCTAGAGGATGTACGATGATTTCAGTAGGCCACATCTGCAAATCCCAATATTCATCAGCTTCAGTGTATATTATAAGATTCCTAATTACAATGGAAACGAAAAATGATGAAACTATAAGCAGAATAAATACAGCGATACTGCTTTTTCTGCGCAAGTCTTTGGACAATAGATGTAGTAATATAAATATTTTCTTGGGCAATATTTAACTCACCTCATTATTTATATTATCACCAACACTTTCCCAGTTGCCATCGACTTGCACTTGAGCTGATTCACCCCAGAAGCCTTGGTCAACTACGTATTCTGACTTAGCAGAACCACTTGCTCCAATTATTTGAATAACATCAATAGAAAATGATACCATTACTAAAAAGAATTAGGACAACATGATTAACTTATGCTTTAATCGCATCTTTATGCTCTACTCATCAACAAAGATCATTTATAATCTATATTTCTATTCTTTATTGTAGTTATATATTTTTTCGATGTAAATTTTCACCGCTTTGATGTTTGTTTTAATTAAATCTATTTAATGAAGTAGGCTTCAATCTCATGGAGAAGTAAATCTTCATTATTATTTCAATTTTTATTATTTTTCAAAAAATGACAATTTTCTTTTTATTTTAAAATTGCTTTTTTATATGAAGAAAGAATTCGATATGAAAAATCTTTAACTTTTAATGATTCTTTCCGAAAGGCTTAGAAGGTGATTAAGTTAGCACTTTTTAAGAAAATCATTATATTCAAGCTTTAAATTAATTATCAATTAAGCAAATTATGATAAAGGTAATTTCATTCTCTTTTTCTTACACGTGGATTTTTCCAATAGTGAATAAAATATTAATAGGTGTTTTAGTTTAAGTTATAATATAGTTTACAGACGTTAATAATGACTCCATATCATCACTTATATTGATTAGGTGAGCATTTTGAGAGTCAAGTTGGAGGTTTTAGAAGATTTTATGAATAGGAGCATTTATAAATGGAGAGAAATTTACCTTAAGGAGATTAAAGAAGGCCCTTCAAGAAGACAAGTTATAACTAGGCCCAGTTTCAATCATTTTGTTCACACACAAAGACCTTTCTTTAGCGATATTAATTTTGAAGATTCACATTACATTGCTAATTTTAGAACTATTGAATATACAACTTTAAAGTATAATTTGTCTTCGAAAATAGTTATTTTGAGGCTTTCGGGATATAATCTCGGTAGAAGTATGGTTAAAAAGGGAATAATTCATAGTATGGACGACGTACCGATAGCTCTTGTTCTATATAAGGTGGGCTTGGTGGACTTGATTAAAGAATCCTTCAACACCATGAAAATTAACATATATGAATGTATAAGTTGTTATGATCTACCAAATGTTGGAAAGGCTATGTGCGACTTTGAGGCAGGCATTTTGCAAGGGATTCTAACGGAGCTTTATGGTAGTAACGTGGTTAAGGAGAAATACTGTTGGGGACTTGGAAATTCATTCTGCGGATTCGAAATATACTTCGAGTAAATTGGTGAGCAGCATGTCCAAGAAGACACTCCTTGTTTCACCATCAAATAAATGTGAGGGAAATTGTCATCATTGTTCATTAGTAGCGTTGAATGAGAAGGAACGCTTCCTACCCCTTAGGGCAATAGAAAGACTTGGAAGGCTCTGGAAAAACTTTATGTTTGATGAGTCTATTATTCTATGTACTAATCCTCTTAAGCATACTCAGCTTCCTTCTATAATTGAATTATTACAGAGTTTTTCAAGGAAAATACATCTCTTCATCAACATAAACTCTCTTTCTAATGCATTAGATAAATCTATATTCGAGAGAATTAACGAGATAGTTCTCGTGATTCCTAGCATAGAGCTCGCAAGAAGATTTGAGAAACATATAAAGGTACTAATCTCTCAAGGTATAGAAAACATCTCTCTCTACTACGTTGTTATGGGAACTGCAAAGGACATAGGTAATATTTTTTCATTGATACCTTTCTGCAGAACTTATGGTTTATCACTTAGGGTGGGCGAGCCACCATATTCTAAATATGTGAATATAAACCCAATTACACTACTGGAAGGAAAGAGAAACGTAGAGATTTGTCTCCGATACGGCACACTTTATGGTTATTATGCTACGAATGCATTTATTAAAGGATATCCAGTAACTTTGTTGGCTAAACCATTTGAAACTACATGTAGAATGTTATACGTGGATGCCTCTGGTAGAGTAGGAAAGTGTCCGATACTTGATGGAAGGGTGCATTATAGAAAAGTAGACGAGAAGATTGTAAGAAGATTTATATTCTCAAAGTGCACAAGTAGCCATTTCAAATTGGAGTTCATACCCGTAGCTAATATCTCACTTATGATAGGCGATAAGAAGGAAATACCTCACGATGTGCTTATGCTACTGGAAGTTATTGAACAGCTTAAGTCCTTTAGGGCTGCATGCTCTGCTTTGGGTTTCTCTACATCTACCTATATGGAGAAAATTAAAAGCTTGGAGTACACTCTAGGCTTTAAACTTTTAACTTCGGAGAAAGGAGGTAAAATTAGAGGGAGAACAGTTTTAACAGATAAAGGGAGGTACATATTACAATTATACAAGGAGATTAGTGAGAGTGTAAACAAATATCTTTATCAGAATATGCATGCATGATCTGATTCGTTTTCGAAAAAATATGCATTTAGATACATTAGTCGCTTATTTTTCGAATAACGGAACGCTTATTTAAATGTAAGAAGCTCTTATAAAAATAGAAAAGGAGGGTAATCTATGGCTTATAAGGGTACAGAGTTCATTATTCTCATCGACCCCGAACGTTGTATGGGATGCAGATCCTGTGAGATAGCCTGCGCCGTTGAGCACTCAATTTCAAAGAATATATATGGAGCACTCGCAGAAAAGCCTAAACCAAGACCCAGAATCACAGTACTACCAGTTTCTAATTTTACCGTTCCTATGAGGTGTCAGCATTGTAAGGATGCACCTTGTATGGCCGTGTGTCCAACTCAAGCAATTCAACGTACTGATGAGGAATTTGTGATTTTGAATCCAGAAAAATGTATAGGCTGTTTAATGTGCGCACTTGCATGCCCATTTGGTCATCCCCGATACGAAAAAGAATACAAAACTGTAATCAAGTGTGATTTCTGCATAGATAGAATAAGAGAAGGGAGAGTACCTGCTTGTGTTGAAGCTTGTCCAACAGAGGCACTTAAATTTGGAACTTTAGAAGAACTCATGAGGGGAGTAGCAAAAGAGAAGGCTCAACAGCTCCTTACAGGACTTGCAGCAGCACCAGGCAAAATTTTAGTTCTTCCAGGGCTTAAAGAAGTTGAGGTAAAACCAGCACCACCAATTAAGCCCTCTGATGTTATTTCTAAATATTCTCGTGTGAGGTGGGTTTAATGTCATCCCTAGAGTATAGAAAATATAAACTTCCAGCTAAAGAAATTTCAATAACTCCGGGCGTTTCAAGTCTTATTGAAAAAGCAGAAGAAGAGGGCATTAAGGTAGCATGGCATAGATTCTTGGAACAGCAACCACAGTGTGGTTTTGGTTTACTTGGAATATGCTGTAGAAACTGTAACATGGGGCCATGTCGTATTGATCCATTTGGTCATGGCCCAACTAGAGGAACTTGTGGAGCCACAGCTGATACTATTGTTGCTAGGAATATTCTAAGGATGATAGCTGCTGGGGCTGCCGCACATAGTGATCACGCTAGAGATATATGGCACGTATTTCACATGGTAGCACATGGAGAAACGAAGTACTATGTGATTAAAGACTCTGAAAAACTTAAAACAGTGGCGTCAGCTGTTGGCATAAAGGTTGAAGGAAAAGAAGACTTAGAGATAGCTAAAGAACTAGCTGAAATTCTCTCATGGGAATTTGGGAAACCGGGAGAAGAGCCATTAAAACTATTGATGGGATTAGCTCCAAAGAAGAGAATAAAAGTATGGGAGAAGTTAGGTGTTCTTCCCAGAGCCATCGATAGAGAGGTAACTGAATGTATGCATAGGACGCACGTAGGTGTAGATGCCGACCCAGCAAGTTTGCTGCTACATGGAGTGAGAACAAGCCTATCTGATGGATGGTCAGGTTCGATGATGGCAACGCTTCTTAGTGATATCCTATTTGGTACTCCTAAACCTATAAAATTCACTGCAAATTTAGGTGTTCTCAAAGAGGATATGGTTAACATAATTGTTCATGGTCACAATCCTGTGCTATCTATGAAAATAGCTGAAGTTGCACAATCGGAAAAAATACAAAAGTTAGCAGAAAAATATGGCGCAAAAGGAGTTAATGTGGCAGGAATGTGCTGTACTGGCAACGAAGTATTGATGAGACTTGGTATCCCTGCTGCTGGTAACATGCTAATGCAAGAACTAGCGATAGTTACTGGAGCGGTAGAGGCTATGATTGTGGACTATCAGTGTGTTATGCCAGCTATCGTTGATGTGGCAGGATGTTATCATACAAAAATTATAACCACAGAACCTAAAATGCATATTCCAGGAGCCTTACATATAGAATTTAAACCTGAAAAGGCCGATGAAATAGCTGAGAAAATAGTAACAACAGCAATTGAGAACTTTCAAAATAGAAGTAAAGAAAAAGTCAAGATTCCAGAATACAAGATGGAAGCCATGGCTGGATTTAGCGTTGAAGCTATATTAGAAGCACTTGGAGGCACACTTGAACCTTTGATTAATGCTATAAAAGATGGAACAATTAAAGGTATAGTAGGCGTAGTTGGATGCGTAAATCCAAAGGTTAAACATAATTATAGCCATATAACTCTGACTAAGAAACTTATAGCCAATGATATATTAGTAGTTGGGACTGGCTGCTGGGCTTTGGCAGCTGCAATGCACGGATTACTATCACCTGAAGCTGCTAAAGAAGCTGGCCCTGGAGTTAGAAAGATATGTGAAGCATTAGGAGTTCCACCATGCTTACACATGGGCAGCTGCGTTGATTGTTCAAGAATACTCATAGCACTAGGCGCTATAGCCGATGCTTTAGGTGTTGATATCCCAGATCTACCAGCTGCTGGTTCTGCTCCAGAGTGGATGAGCGAAAAAGCTGTTAGCATAGGGACATATTTTGTGGCTAGCGGAGTATTCACGCACTTAGGTACAATACCTCCAGTATTAGGAAGTCCAACAGTAACTAAATTGTTAACTGATGATGTTGAAGACCTCCTTGGTGGAAAGTTCTATGTAGAACCAGACCCAGAAAAGGCAGCAGATACAATAATTGAAGTAATCATGGAGAAAAGGAAAAAGCTCGGCCTGCCACTCTAAATTAAACCTTTTTATTTATTTTTATTTTATTTATAATTTTATTCATAAGGAGAGCTTAAGTATGAAAATAATAGTTACTGGAAAAGGAGGTGTTGGGAAAACATCAATAACTGCTGTTCTGGCGCATATATTATCTTCTAGCGGTTATTCTGTACTAGCAATAGATACTGACTCTGTTCCAAATCTTGCTCAAAGTTTAGGCATTCCTTACGACAAGGCATCAAAAATAGTTCCTTTATCAAAGAACGATAAACTTGTTGAAGAAAGAACTGGAGCTAAGCCTGGCGAGAGTTGGGGGATGCTCTTTTCATTGACTCCAAAGGTTGATGACCTAGTGGACAATTATGGTATTAAAATCTCTGAGAATTTAAGAGTGTTGGTTGTAGGGAGCATAGATTCAAGTAAGGAGGGGTGTCTCTGCCCTGCTATCGCTCTTGCAAAGGCTTTCTTACGCCATGTATTACTAAAGAGAAACGAAGTTGTTATAGTTGACTCTGAAGCAGGCGCAGAGGTCTTCGGTAGAGGCCTAGCTGAGAAATTTGATTTAATGTTATGTATTAGTGAGCCAACATTAAAATCGATGTCAATTGCAAGAAAGCTTATAAAAATGGCGAGAGAGCTTGATATAAAAAAGAATATACTTATTATAAACAAGGTTACTGACATTGAGAATGCTGTGAGTCTTTATGAGAGAGTGTTTGGTGATGAAGATATACCATACCATATAGTGAGATTGGATAATCAGTTGTATGAGTTAGAAGTAAAAGGGTTGGGTGTTGATAATTTAGGGCCCAATAGTATCATTTTTCAGGATATTAATAGGCTTTGCAAGACTATTTGTTACTTACATAAGTTGAAGGTGTAAGATATGTGTGAGTCTGATGTTTATATAATTGAAAATGGAAAAGAGAAAATCCTCCTAAATGAAGTTTCAAGTCTAAAATTAGAAAACAATACTGCTCTACTCCAAAATATCTATGGCGAGGAGAAAAAGTTAGAGCATGTAAAAAGAATAATTATTGATTTTCTTAAACACAAGGTTCTAATTGAAGTGGAAGGAGCTTAGGAGGGTAGTAAATGATATTTACACCCTACCATTTTATTTTATCTATCTTAGGTCTCTTTATCGTAGGATTTATATGCCTTTTTCTCTCAAAGTTTTCAAAATTGACGCTTACAATAGCCATAGTTTCATCGCTTGTAGTTTTAATCATAAATGTTCTAATCTTCCCAGATATAGTTACTAATGGGATCACTTTCGAGTATCGTTTAGTTAATCTTCCCTTGTTAGAGATTCGTTTTGATTCGTTATCTTATTTCTTTTCCATTTTGGTCTCTCTAATCGGATTTCTATGTATTTTATATTCTTATGACTATATGAGCCATGAAAGGTCTGTGGGCCGTTATTGTTTCTGGATGTTGGCTTTTATAGGTTCCATGATTCTGCTTGTATCGGCAAATGGAATACTATTACTGATATTAAGCTGGGAACTAACAAGTTTATGTTCTTACAGTTTAATATCTTTCTGGAACGAAAGAAAAGAAGCCCTTCGAGGGGCTTATAAAACGATAATCATAACCGAAACAGGATCTACCATACTAATAGTTGGATTGGCCTTGCTGTCAAATATCACTGGCAGTGTACTTATCCATGAGATGATATCAAAATATGTAGGAACGTCCAATAATATTTTCTCCGCCCTAATTTTCGTCTCGCTTTTCATAGCTATAATAACAAAATCGGTTCAGTTTCCATTTTATATATGGCTCCCAGATGCCATGGAAGCACCAACACCTGTAAGTGCACTTTTGCATGCGGCAACCATGGTTAAAGCTGGAGTTTATCTTCTAATCCGATTGTGGCCATTATTCATGCTCTTTGTTCTCCCATGGCAATCAGTAGTGCTGATTATAGGATTAATAACGATATTTGTTGGAGTTTTCTATATGCTAATCCAAAATGACTTAAAGCGATTTTTAGCCTACAGTACTATAAGTCACATAGGTTATATGGTTACAGCTGTAGGAATAGGGACTCCGTTTGGAGTATTGGTTGCACTATTTCATCTATTTAATCATGCTATAACTAAAGGTCTTCTCTTCCTATGTGCTGGCTTTGTTGAGCATTATGTAAAAACTAGAGACATGACACAGCTTGGAGGTTTAGCTACAAGAATGCGTATAACCGCCGCAACATTCTTTATAGGTGCAATTTCTATATCTGGGATTCCTCCATTTAATGGTTTTGTGAGTAAGTGGATGATTTACGAGGCAGGAATTAAAGCTTGGGTTGATAGCAAGAATGTTCTGCCATTGTTAGCAACTTTAGTAACCTTAATTGCAAGCGCTGTAACTCTGGCTGCGTTTATAAAAGTAATTCATAGTGTGTTTTATGGTGCACCGAAAATTAAATTCGAAACTATAGAAAAGAAAAATTCCGTAATTATGGAACTGCCTTTAGTATTCCTTAGCATCTTATGTGTGATATTTGGGATATTTCCTTACTTACCTCTTAATTATCTTATCTTGCCAGCTATATTAGCTATAGGTATACAAGTTGAGGAGTTTGAATTTTTAACGATAAGTACTGGTGTGGGAGTAATCTCAGAACCGATCGCATCATTTATGTTAGCTTTTGGAATTCTTTTAGGGTTACTTATTTATGTTTCCACTTTCAGACCTCGAGAAATAAGAGTGGAGAGAGAAAAAACTAAGATCTTTATTTGCGGTGAAGATCCAGAACTATACTCTCCAGAGCAGATTCATATTTCCTCTGAACACTTTTACATAACTACTATAAAGGACCCCCTGAGTGCAATGTACCGCTATAGCGATTTGGATTCGATGTTTACATCGCTTGCAAAATATACTGATAAGGTGCTTCAAAAGCTATCCGACAAGAAATTAGTCTTTGTAGGATATGCTATTTTAATTCTAATGATAGTATCGGCGCTGATTCTTTTGCTTATCGGAGGGTAACATATGGAAAGCGAGGAAAGTCTATTAAATAAGATAAGCAAAGAACTGAAAGATTTAGTTCAAAATCTGAGGATTATTGATAAGCGCAGAATCCAAGCAGATGTCAACAAAAGAGATCTAGAAGAGATCGCGAAGATACTCAAAGAAAAATTTGGAGCTCATCTGTCCATGATAACATGTAGAGATGCAGATAAAGAATTTGAAGTCATTTATCACTTTGATATTAACGGCAATCTTCTCAACTTAAAAACTCTTACCTCAAAAGCGATATCCAAAGTCCCGTCCATCATTTCAATATTTCCCGTTGCAGATTTTTACGAGAGGGAAATAATGGATCTTTTTGGGGTGAAATTTGAGGGGCATCCCAAACCTAGGAGATTTATTCTACCAGATAATTGGCCTAAGAATGTATACCCTCTCAGGAAGAGGTGAGCTTATGCCGAGAGAAACAATAATACCATTTGGGCCTTATCATTATGCGCTAGAAGAGCCTGTAATGTTTAAGTTAAGTGTTCTAGGAGAAAAAATAGTAGATGTGGATGTAAGACTTGGGCATGCTCATAGAGGTATAGAATATCTTATGGAGAAAAAGCGTTTCGAGGATTGCATAAGACTTGCAGAGAGAGTATGTGCTATTTGCACACAAGCTCACTCTGAATGCTTTGTAATGGGAATAGAAAGAATAGCAGGAATAGAACCACCTAAAAGGGCTAAGTACATACGAACAATAATATTTGAGCTTAACAGAATAGAAAGCCATCTTCTAATACTCGGACTCACAGCGCATCTGATGGGATTCGATACGGTTTTTATGCATTTATGGGCTTTCAGAGAGGAGGTTATGCAAATATTAGAAGAGCTCACTGGAAATAGAGTACAATATGCCATTACAGCAATTGGTGGTGTCAGAAGAGACATCTCTGAAAAACAAGTATCAAGAGTTTTAAAATCACTGGAGAAACTAGAGGAGTCTATTAGTAGATTCAGAGAGATATTTGAGAGAGATAAGACTATTAGAATGAGAGCAAAAGAGGTTGGCTATCTATCTAAACAAGATGCATTAAAACTTAATGTAGTAGGCCCCGTTGCACGGGCTTCAAGTGTAGATTTCGATATCAGAAAAAGAGATCCCTATCTGGCATATGATGAAATAGATTTTGATGTAATAGTTCTTGATGAAGGTGATTCGTGGGCAAGAACCTTGGTTAGGTTGCTAGAGGTTTTTGAGTCATTAAAGATAATAAAAGCAGCATTAGAAAATCTGCCAAAGGGAGACATAAAAACAGAATATGAGAAAATACCTGCAGGAGAAGTTACAAGCAGAGTGGAGGCCCCAAGAGGAGAATTACTGTACTATATTAAAACTACTGGTTCCATAACTCCTGAACGTGTAAAAATACGTACACCTACCATACCAAACCTTATAGCAGCCAAACCTATATTGGTTGGAGGAACTATAGCAGACGCTCCAGTTTCAATAGGTAGCCTAGATCCATGTATTGCTTGTGCTAACAGAGTGCTAATTCTAGATCTAAAGAGTGGAAAATATAGGCTTATGAGGTGGTAATATGAACCACTTGATACTATTCTCGCTGGCATCTCTCATAGCTATTATATATGCTATTGGTCAAAGAAACATTTATAGGATAATATCATTTGTCTTCATAAGTCAAATATCCTTGGCACTATTTGCATTTTCAATTAAGAATCTACTGGGATACTTATACGTTCTAAGTATACTCCCTCCTCTCCTAGCTTTAATGGTAATCTCTTACATAGTAGCAATTACATCCAGTGCTGAAATAGATAGAGTAGAAGGGCTCTTAAGCAAAATGCCAGTCTCAACTTGGACATTCATAACGGCATCTATCATGGTTTCCCTATTTCCTCCATTCATGCCATTCATATTAGAACACTTCATTATAGAGGAAAGCTTACTTTTAGGTCAAATAGCTGCAGTCATAGTCATAATACTGATATCAATAAGAGTCTTAACCATAATATGTCTTTTCAAAACATCACATAAGGTATTTTTCGGAACACCCAGTAAGCTAGAAGTAAAAGAACCTAAAGTAGCTTATATAGCCCTTATTTTGATAATACTTTCAATTTTTCTTACGTTCAATCCTTACTTCTGGAATATGGCAGTAAGCTTGGGGGTGACTGAATGAGTCGTATTGCCTCCTACTTGCTAAAGAGAAGCATTTGGGTTTATCATCTAAATACAGGTTCATGTAATGGCTGTGATATAGAAACTGTGGCTGTATTCACACCAAGATTTGATGTTGAACGTTTTGGTATTCGTCTCGTAGGAACGCCTAGGCACGCTGATGTAATTCTAGTTACTGGTCCAGTCACTGCACAAACCATTGATAAGTTAAAAAGAATCTATGAACAAGCACCAGAACCAAAACTTGTAATAGCTGTAGGTACTTGTGCCTGCACGTGTGGAATGTTTAAGGGGAGTTACTCGATTGTAGGACCCGTTAATAAAGTAATCCCAGTAGACTATTACATTATGGGCTGCCCTCCAAGAGCTCATACTATTCTAAAAGGCATCATAGAGGCACTTAGTCTATTTAAGAAGAAGGTGATGAAAGGTGGGAAATCTTAATATTATAACTCTAATCTTGGAATACTTAATCTTTCCAGGATTCTTGTTCTCAAGCGCATTAGGATTTCTTCTGTTAGGCTTTAGAAGGAAAATTCGTGCTAGAATTCAAGGTCGCAGGGGACCACCAATAATCCAGCCATTCTATGATTTTATGAAGCTCTTAGTGAAAGAAGATATAGAGCCTGCTACAGCTAGCAAAACAGCCTATAGAGTGGCTCCTATACTTTCGTTAGCATCTGTAACTTTTGCTTCGGCATTGATTCCTATAGGTTATTATATGCCACAATTATCATTTACAGGTGATATAATACTTGTATTTTACTTACTCTCAATGTTGGTATTTGCAACAATATTAGGTGGCTCGTCTTCAAGTAATCCTTACAGTGCTGTGAGTGCTGCAAGATTTGCAACAATGCTAATAGTTTTTGAACTACCATTAGTCTTTACAATAGCAACTATAGCTGTGTGGAGTAAATCACTAATGCTTATCCAAATAATCTCAACTAAGAGGTTGGGAATAGAATATGCTGTCCTTCTGCCTACAGCAATTGCCTTTTTACTATATATAATGGCTAAACTCTATGTCAATCCCTTTAGTATACCTGTTGCAGAGACAGAGATTCTTGAAGGTATATATGTGGAATATACAGGTAGAAAGCTTGCTTTATTTGAGCTTGCTCATGCTATTGAATTTTCAGTCTTAACGAGTTTATTTGTAGATTTCTTCATACCTCTTCCAAATATGGGATTGATAACTATTATCGTTCATGTAATTTTGTGCATACTATTAGCTATACTAATTACGTTTATTGAAGCTATATTCGCCAGAATAAGAATTGATCAGTTCGTTAAGTTTTTTGGAATTTACGTAAACTTATTATCAATTCTTGGCTTAGTAGTCACTCTGCTTTTATTGGGGTGGTAGCATGGGTAACATAATTCATGAAGTCCTAAAGGTTCTGAAAAGAGGCCCTTTCACAGAGAAGTATCCCAAGGCTCCAAGCCCTGCAGCGGAAGAATATAGAGGGAAACCAATATTCGACCCAGAGAAGTGTATTGGTTGTGGAGCATGTGCTAAAGTCTGTCCAGTGGATGCGATTGATATTCTTGATGGGGATGGAAAACGAGTTCTTAAAGTAAACTATGGAACATGTATATTCTGTGGGAAGTGTCAGGAGAAATGTCTGTACGATGCTATAACATTAACTAAGGAATTTGAAATATCTTCAAGTAGGTTAGAAGATGCTGTTACCACAATAGAAATCCCGCTAAAGACATGTAAGATATGCGGTGGACCCATAACAACATTACCTCAAATGGCAGAGATAGAAAAAATATTAGAAAAGGAGAAATTTGCAGAAGACATAAAGGAAGCTCTTGAATTATGCATAAAATGTAGACTTAAAAAATATAGTAATACCGTGGCAACAAAGTTACCTTATCCCCGCGAATAGAATAGTCGCAAGAGATATAATAGTACTTATTCTAAAAAGCAATAGTTCTAAATGACCAAATAGGTAATTTTAATAATAAAATCAATTATAAGCAACATGCACAAAGGAGATGTAATCAATGCCTCATCACATAAAGAGATACGTTTTCCCCTTTTCAGCGATTGTTGGCCAAGAAAATATGAAACTTGCCTTGCTATTGAATGCCATAAATCCGAGGATAGGCGGTGTTCTGATTCGTGGTCAAAAGGGAACTGGAAAATCTACAGCGGTTAGAGCTTTAGCTGATCTATTGCCAGAGATAGATGTTGTAGAAGGTTGTCCATTCAATTGCAACCCTCATAATCCAAGAGAGATGTGCGATTCTTGTTTTTCGAAATTTGAGCATGGAGAAAAGCTAAAAGTAAAAAGAAGAAAAGTCAAAATAGTTCTACTTCCTCTCAATGCAACAGTTGATAGGGTTGTCGGAGCACTTGATATAAGTAAAGCACTAAAAGAGGGAATTAAAGCTTTAGAACCTGGACTGCTTGCAGAGGCACATAGAGGTATTCTCTATATTGATGAAGTAAATCTTCTTGATGATTACATCGCAGATATTCTCTTAGATGTAGCTGTATCAGGGATCAATGTTGTGGAAAGAGAAGGAGTTTCTGTTTCTCACCCATCAAATTTCATTCTAATAGGCACTATGAACCCAGAAGAGGGCGAACTAAGACCACAATTGCTTGATAGATTTGGACTGCAGGTTACGGTGGAAGAATTAAAAGATCCTAAGGACAGAATAGAAATAATCAAAAGAGTGGAAGCCTTTGAAAACGATCCTGAGGAGTTTCTTGAGCAATTTAAAGAGAAACAAAAATTATTGAGAAATAAGATTATTCGGGCAAGAGAATTACTGCCCAAGGTGGAAATTTCGGACGATTTACTTCTACTGATAGTTTCATTATGCTTAAAGATAGGAGCCAGTAGCCACCGTGCGGAGATTACTTTAACAAGAACCGCTAAGACATTGGCAGCATTTGATGGAAGAACCTACGTAACCGAAGAAGATATCAAAAGAGCAGCAATTCTTGCGTTGCCACATAGAATAAGGAAAATGCCGTTTGAAGTACCACAACTTGATTATGAAGCCTTAGAAAAGACAATGCATGAAGTCAAAAACGACTTAAAAATCTCAGGAGAACAGATAACTCAAATAAGAGAACATCTCGAAAGAGAAAAAGACAGCAACAAAGAAGATAATGAGATAACTAGCACTGGAAGCAATAAGAGCACACAAAAGAAGAAAGTGTTTGACATACGTAAAGTATCTGACTTAAAGCTAAATAAAAATTTTACAGCCGCTGCTAAAGCAACTAGACCAGGACGAAGATTAAAAACCATTAGCAATAATAAGAGAGGAATCTATTTCAACTCCAGAATACCTAAAGATAAGAAGATCCATGACATTGCATTTGATGCGACTCTTAGAGCTGCAGCCCTCCGAATGATCAAAAACAAAAATAAATCTCAACAGCTTCAAATACAAAAAGAGGACCTACGCGAAAAAATCAGACATACTAAAACCTCTTCACTCGTTGTCTTCCTTGTTGATGCAAGTGGGTCAATGGCTGCTATGAAAAGAATGGAAATCGCAAAGGGAGCTATGTTCTCCATATTAAAGGATTCCTATGTCAATCGGGATTTTGTTGCCTTTATAGCTTTCTTCGGAAATCAAGCAGAAATTTTAGTCCCTCCAACAAGAAACTTAGAAGCAGCAATAGCTACGCTTCGCAATCTGCCTACAGGCGGAAAGACACCACTAAGTCTTGGATTATTAACTGCATATAATGTCATAAAAAATGAAATTGTCTTCAAAGGAAAGCAAATAACACCATACTTGGTAATTATAACAGATGGAAAAGCAAATGTTCCCCTAAGCCCACATACTGACATTAAAGACGAAATAATACTCTACTCTGAGAAAATAAAATCTCTCGGAACAAAAGTCCTCATCATAGATACACGACCACCAATAGAGGACATAATCAAACTTCCTAATTATCTTGATGACATTGCAAGGCATACAAATGCAGAGTACTTACGAATCGATAATCTCAATAAAGATAAATTGTTCCGTATCATAAAGTGTTATAAAGAGTAACCTTAATATCGATCATTAAAAGCTTAGAGTAATAATCGGATAATGCTCTCCATTTTGAGTTTCACTTTAACTGCCTTGTTGAATAGATCAAAAATAATCCTTATCTTGGTAAAAGCTATGAAAAGGAAAATAATGAAATCTCTATAAGAAAAGTATGGAAAGACTTAAGTTTATTAGTAATAGCGGGAATTATAATTGCAATATAGTAATAACTAAGAAAAGAATAGTTGTAGTAAGAAAATCGGATAGAGATGCGATTAATGGTATAGTAAAGTTGTCTGGATTTAGGCCATGTTTAAATGTAAGGATTGCCGATGCAAAAGCGATTAACGTTACAGGAAGTAAGAGCAAGCCATTAGTCAAAATTACAACCATGATTGCTTTTAGAATTTCAAATATTGATATCGTATAGATAAAGCATCCAATTATTGTGAAAATTATGAAAATTGCTGTTCCAGCTGAGAATGTTCCGATAATAACTATTCGGTTTTCACGCTTGACAATCTCTTTGAAAGAAGGAGTAGCATATCCTATATTTAACTTTGTAGTGAACACTGATGCAATAATTGACCCCTCATCGCCAACAGTATCTATAAGAGAAGGATATACTACTAGGATATACGGGAATTTTTCTATTTGATATCTGAACTGAGAGAGTATTCCACCAGTAAAATTACTGATGATCGCTAAAATTACCACCGTGGGCATGCCCTCAAAGATTGTTTGCTGAAAGTTTTTACTTTTTATATACTTAGAAGATATTATTAGAATGAACACGAAAATGAAAAGTGAAATATAAGAGAGTAGTATAAAGAGTTCTTCTGAAAAGATGAGAATCATTATAATAAGTACATATGTTGCGGA
>JBECUL010000003.1:0-75951 GCA_040225955.1 Candidatus Asgardarchaeum abyssi
GTGGCTGTTGGTATCGTATGCGGTGCTGCTTTTGAAGGGGTCTGGGGAGTGGGTTAGAATGCACAAATATCTTCGTACCAGGCTAAAAGTCGTACTGGTACTTTGAGGACCGAATCGAATTTGGAATGGTGATGCAGAGTTCGTGGTTAGTGTTAAGTCTAACGTATGGTTAAAGATGCTGATGCTGTTTTCTAATTCGGCAATTTCGAGTAAAACAGGGCTGAATTAAAAAATCGGCGATCGGAAGATTCAAAACGGAAAAATAGGCGAAATAATTTTTTCTTTACTATGCTTACGAGAATGCTGTACATGCACGTCTCTTCACATAATTATCTTGTGAGAGTACTATAGAACGCATTACTACATTACTGACGACGCAAATAAAGGTAACATTACCGGGAATCACAGAAAAGTACCCAAAGAAAGCAGAGCTACGGTACATCCTTAAAATAGTACCTGAAACGGCACTTAGTCGAATGTTGCAGATAACCGATGCCTGGGCCACACATATCGCAAAACACCTTTTTGATTGGTGCACTGACATGTTCATCGTGGATGGAAGTGATCTAGAAACGCGTATTAAGGACTTTGACGAGATCAAAGGGCGCTTGCAGTATCGCCAAAAGACATACACGGTCACATTAGTCACGAGATACATTACGAATACGGTACCGATGGTTATCCGTATGGCTCCTCAGGTGGTAGTAAAAGACATTATAAAGGTTGTCAAGGCACGATATATAATCGCAGATAAGGGTTATCGCAACATTGTAAACATTTGGGACGCCATAAGAAACAACGTTGTCTTTCTAACACCGTATGTTATAGATAGACTTGAGGGAGCAGTGAAGGAGCTTGCGGAGTTCTTATACAGGTTAAGGAAACCGGGCGAGCGGCCGTTTGGTAACTTCAGTACGCGGATGACTCGACTCTTTTCAATGGACCCTGACATGTGCTACAAGGAGCTATTAGCGTATCTCACAGCTCACAACATTCGAAGTTACTTCAGGGTGGCTTTGTTAAACCGGCTCGTCACCCCGATTGGGTCGCGGTTCAAAAGAGAGGCTTTGCAGAAGGCTCACGAGTGTCTCATGCTAGCAATTAGAGAGGCATATAAGCTATAGTATTTTACAAGATACGGGTTGTGAACTGCGGATGTACTAGTGTGTAGTCTATCAAGTCATTCATTCGAGACTGTGTAAAAGCGAACTGCGAGACGATTTTCGAGACCGATACCTTTCAAACGAAGATTTTAAATCTTTACTAAACTAATTTTTTACGGGTTCGAAAATAAGAAAACATATTTACAATGTATACTTATGTTTTTGCGACTTAAAATTATGTTCATAGTGGGTCATATGGTGAACTATAAATGCTATTGAGAAATATTTTAAAAAATGGAATAATATCGGATGGAGATTGGGATGGTGTTTTTGCGACCGGGCTCCTTATTAACTGGGCATATAGTTATGGTATTATTCCCTCATTTTATTTTCCCTCACCAGTTGAATTAAAAAACCTAAGTGTCATAGAGAAAGTGTCTGTCGAGATAGTTCCAACTAAAACTGTTGTAAAAAATAGTATAATATTTGATCATCATGAAGGCCCACAAACGGATACTTATGAGAATAATAATATCTGGATCTATGGTAAAGTTAAAAGTGTTGCCCGTTTGGTAGCTAACTTTTTAGAAGTTGATGTAGATGAAAAGTGGATACTAGCAATAGATGAAGTAGATTCTGCTAATATAAAGTCTGAACTCAGTAAAATTTTATTTAAAGCTTACCAAGCAGATGTAACCCACTTTCCAAGAGATAAGATAGCAAAATTGGTTGCTGAATTTAAATTTAATGAATTACTAGATGTTTGTAAAGAATTAGCTGAAAGATACGAAGTACAGGAAAAAATAGCTGATAAGCTTATTAAGAATTCATATGAAATGTTTCCCAATGTTAAATATTTCTTCTATAAAGAGGGAGAAGAGGGCGCAAAGAGAATTGCAATGATTAAACTTGAGGATAAAAATGATATCGTGATAGCAATTGGGAAGAAAGTAGATACTTATCTGCTTTCAATAGGAACAAAAAAATCCAATATAGATCTACGTCCGCTTTTTGAAGAAGCCAGAAAGAAGGGATACAACGCTGGAGGTAGAGAAAATATTGGTGGTATACAATCCGCTAACAATATAGATAAAATCCTAGATTTCCTTAAGGAGAACATAAAGAAATTATACATTAGAGAATAAAATTATTAGCATTTGTTAAAGTTGATCTGATTCTAATAGACTTTCTAATCTTCTAATATTCACTCTTTTAAAGTTTAATGTGGCATTCTATTTCTCTCTAACGTCTGTTGACTCTTTTTTCTTCAAACTCTCTTTCAAAAACACTACCATGAGGGTGGTATCAAAAACACATACCACAGCTGATGTGACAAATGTAGATGTTATCTCACCAGAAATCGTTGCTATTATTCCTGAGAAAATCGGACCAACACCCCAACCTAAGGATGATGCACTATTAAAGAGACCTATAGCTTCTCCTCTTTCTTCAATTGTAGTTATATCGCTTAAATAGGCTGGACCGGCAGCGTTTATTGCAGAATATCCTAAGCCATATGTGATTGTTGCTAATGAGAAATTAATAATTGTGGGCTCTAAAATTACTAAAATAGCTGAACCAGCGACAAAGCATAAACTCCCAGTTATTAATACCATTTTTCTGCCTATTCTATCTGATAAATAACCAAATATAGTAGAAGTAAAAACACCAACCAGCGAGAGAAATGAGAAGATAATTCCTATATATGTATTAGATAGTCCACTTTCCACCATATATATTGGAAGCAGACCTATCATTATTCCTTGCCCTAACATTAAAAGTAAAATTATGAAAAAGACGATCATTATTTTTCCTCCCTTTTTTAAAGCTCTAAATCTGCTAAAAATAGCAATTGAGAACAACTGAAATGTTCTTTCTCGTTTAACGGACTGTATGTCCTCTATACCAGTAGGTATTACTTTTTCATCAACCAATATGAAGAACAATATAATACTAAGGGTGAAAATAATCGCATATACAAATAGAGTTTGAAATGGACCATAGATGTCATATAAGATTCCTTGTGTGAACATTCCAGCAGAAAATCCAAACATATTCAATGAGTAAAATCCTCCAGTCCATGATCCAACTTTTTCTTTTGAAACAATGCTTGTAATTATAACTAATGTTATTACTGGGATGCCGGACACTATGGCTGCCCATAGTATTCTAAGAATTATAATTACCCACACATTTGGATATGATAAAAACAAATATATTGGAACACTTAAAAAGCCGTTTAAAGTTATGAAAATCTTCCTTTTTCGTATTATATCTGAAAGCATGCCCCAAATGGGTTGAGCAAACCCCATCATTAATGAAAAAAGAGAACTTATTAATGAGATTTCAAGATAACTTGCTCCGAGAGAATATGCATATATCTGTAACATTATATTACTTCCGCCCCATACCAAACCTAGTGTGAAGGCAACTAAATAAGTTGAAAAAATAATTTTTCTCATTTTTAATCCCCAACCTTGGCTTATTGAAAAAGTTCAAGCAATTCTTTAATTCCTCGTTTAAAAATGTTACTAAGTTTTTTATTGTAGAAGAAGATCGAAATATTAACGTTCTGAAATTCTAAGTTAGCAGAAAAACTTGAAAATAAAACAAGAAAGTAAAAGAAAAGATTATTAAATTACTCCCACTTACTCGGATAAACTAACACCTTTAGACCTTTGCGCTTGTCTGCTATTTCAATTGCTTCATGTAGCTTTGAAAATGGGAGCTTGTGGCTGACAAGAGGCATCACTTTGATGGTTCTCTGAGCTATTATATTTATTGCTCTCTGGAATTGCTCTGAGGTTTTATCATATGAACCCATTAATTGTACTTCTTTATAATGGATGAGATTCGGATTTATAACCATTTGTGGTTCTCCATGTACATGAACACCCGCATATAGTAAGACTTTACCAAGGGGGGCTACTATCTTCATAGCACTTTCTTGGACTTTTGTATTACCAACAGTTACAACAACATAATCCGCTCCTTTACCATTTGTAAGTTCCTTCACTTTTTCTTCAGGGTCTTCTTTAGTTATATTTATTACCTCGTCTGCTCCCAGTTCTTTAGCTTTCTTGAGTCTATCCTCGATAAGATCAGTGATAATAACTTGAACGCCACCAGCATATTTTAACATCTGCATATGAAGTAAACCCATTGGTCCAGAACCTATAACTACCGCGACTTTTCCAGGTTTGGCATTAAGCATTTCAAATCCATTTAACACACATGCTAGTGGCTCGGTGAATGCTGCCTCCTCAAATGTTAAATCATCTGGAATTTTGTATGTTTGATAGTCCACGGTCTTTATATATTCAGCCCATGATAAATACCCTAAGTTTCTCTTGTTCTCACATAGGTTAGATTTCCCTATTTTACAATAGTAACATCTACCGCACCTTATTATAGTGTCTGCTACTACTCTATCGCCTACTTTAACATTATCCACAGCATCACCAACTTTAACGACAGTCCCAGAAAATTCATGTCCTGCCATACCTATAATTTTAACACCTGGCGGCCCCCATTGTTTTCCTAAATGCACTGCGTGTATCCCTGTAGGACATAAGGCATCTACTTCCACTTTTATAAGGACCTCATGAGGCCCTACATCAGGAACGTCTACCTCTTCAATTCTTAAATCATCAGGACCATATAATATTGTTGCCTTCATCTTTTTTGGAATTTCCATAAACATCACATCCCTTCATAACTTAATCAGATTCTAAAATTTCTAAAGCCTCATCAACGCTCGCATTCTCATGAACTATTTTTGCTATTGCTTTAACCATCTTTGCGGGATCTTTCGCTTGCCAAATATTTCTACCGAATATAACACCATGAGCACCAGCATCCATTGCACCCTTAATGTCTTCAAACACTTCTCTGACGCTTTCTCTCTTTGGACCACCTAGTATTAGTATAGGGACTGGGCATCCTTCAACGACCTCTTTAAATGTCTTGGGATCACCAGTATAAAACGTCTTAATCATATCAGCGCCAAGTTCTGCAGCAACTCTTGCTGCAACTTTTACTGCCTTAACATCATGTGAGCTGGGTACCTTTGGACCACTAGGCCATGTTTCCACAACGGCTACTAATCCATATTCTCTTGCTTCCTCTATAACTGTTGACAATACAGACATATTTTCAAGTTCGTATCTCGATCCTATGAAGCCCATTACTATGACACCATCGGCACCAAGCTTTACAGCACTCTCGATAGTATTGTACATATAATTTCTCCTGTCTTCTAAAGGATTGAATATTGTTCCACCTATATCGATACGCATAATAACCCCTATTTGACCAGCAATTACATCTGCGAATTTTTCTATGATTCCAGCATTAAGAAGCATTGCATCAGCTCCACCCTCAATCACTTTTTTAATAGTCTCACCGGGCTTTATAATACCCTCCATCGGCCCTGCAAATCCACCATGGTCCATGGCAACAATGACGGCATTTCCGGTAGATTTTCTTAAAATTCTATACATTCTCATAATTTTACCTGGTATCATTATTTTCACATCCTAATTAACTATGTGGTGCTTCAACAGCCTCGAGTTTATCAATCTTATTTTCATCTAAAGACTCTAAACTGGCTCCACATACACTACAAAAGATAGCACTACTTTCTATCTTAGCACCACACTTTGGGCATGTTCTTTCAGCCTTCTGAATAAGTTGCTCTATCATTTCTTTTGATAATCCAAGTGCTCCTTTTTTAGTAATTCTTCCAGCAATGAGTCCACCAAAGCCACAAAGTAAGCCGTTTGCTACTAGTGGATATAAGAAATATACAATGAAGTAGAACTCGCCCAATGCGGTATGCGGAAGATATGTTTCACCTTTAATTAATAATGTAACTGCATACAATATTATCATCATTAAGCCAGATAAGTAGAAACCGTAAACAAAACCTTTTCCGCTTTTTCTAATAAGCCCTCCTATGACTAGTCCTATTCCAATCCATATTGCAATATAGATGTTGCTGTAGTCATTCCAAAAGAGTATATGAAGGGCTCCGAGTATCTCGGCCAAATAAGGAATACTTATTGAACCATAAACTTCTCTAGCAATTGTGGTTACGTCATTGTAGAAAAGAATCAATGGTATCACTATACTCATAACCATTCCGACCAAAAGAACCTTTTTTCCCATATTTTTAACCTCACGTGAAAGTTTCACCAAAGCTCTATAAGAATTTGCTTTATAAGGTATAATAAGTTTATTGAAGTTATATTAAGGATTTGATTTTTGTTTGAGAATTTTTCCTCTTTTTTACTTAATTTTATAAATAAAATTATAACCATATTGCAAATAATATCAAAATCGTAAATAATCTTGAATAACAAAAACAGAGATTTTATAATGGTGAGTTGAATGTCATCCAATGATTATATTCTAAGTATTGATTTAGGAACTACTGGCTGCAAGACTGTAATTTTTGATCTTGAAGGAAATGAAGTATCAAAGGAATACGTTGAGTATCCCTTATATGTGTCTGGAAAGGAGAACTTAAGTGAACAAGATCCATTGGATTGGTGGAATGCTGTTGTTTATACCATTAGAAAAAGTCTTATCAAAAAGAATATTTCTCCCTCTAAAATTAAAGGGGTTGGTGTCACAGGGCAAAGTACAAGTGTTGTATTTCTAAGTGAGAGAGGATCTCCATTAAGACCTGCAATTCTTTATTCTGATGCTAGGGCTGAAAAATATATCCCAGAAATGACAGAAAAGGTAGGGCAAATGAATTATGTTGAAAACAAATTTTTCACAAACTTGCGGTGGATAAGAGAAAATGAGCCAGAGACGTATTCAAGGATCTCTCATGTTATAGATGCTAAAGAATTTATTGGATATAAATTGACTGGCGAGCTTACAATGGATTCCTTTGTAATAGATCCTAAACGACTTAAGATGTTAGCACAAGCGTTTGATGTTCCTACAAAATTCTTTGGTCGTTTTCATACATACAGTGAGCCTATAGGATATATCTCTGGAGAAGCAAGCGAACTGACTAGTCTTTCAGAGGGAACACCAGTTATAATTGGTCCCTGGGATGGAATGTGTAACGTTATAGGATCTGGGTTAATGGATGAAGGAGATACTATGGATGTTGCTGGAACGACAGAAATAGTTGCTTCTATATCACTTCAAAAAATAGATGAGTTTTCATACAAACATGTTTTAGAAGGAAGATGGATCGCGTATACATCTACGTCATTAGCTGTTAGTTTCAGATGGTTCAGAGACATTCTTTTAAGTCTCTTCAAAGTTAGTGATGAAATTGATATATATGAGGTATTAAATTCAAAAGCTAATAAAGTACCTCCTGGAAGCAATGGTTTACTTTTTATTCCGACAATGCAGGGAGAGTTCTTTAAACCTCATTTGAGAGGTGGTTTTATTGGATTATCACTAGATCACAATATAGGTCATATAACACGTGCAATCTTTGAGGGTGTTGCTTTGTATCTAAGAAAGATGCTCGAATCATTTGAGGAAAGAGGATTTAAAATAGGCAATATTCGTGTAAGTGGAGGTGGGGCAAGCAGCAGCCTTTGGAATCAGATAAAAGCAGATGTTCTTAATAAAAAGTTGCTAGTTCTAAAGAGCAAAGAGACAGCAGCACTTGGCGCAGCTATGCTTGCTGCAACAGCATTAGGATATCATTCTCACCTAGAAAAAGCTATGAGTAACATGTCACATGTAGCATATGCTGTCGAGCCAAATCCCAAGAATGTTCAATTTTATGATAAACTATATAGAAAATTCATAAATGCCTTCAAATTTTTTGATGAATTCCTTTTATAATTTTTTTACTTTTTTGTTTTATGAAAATTTTTTTATTATAAAAATTTGTTTATTAGAATAAATTAAATTATGAAAAAACTATATATTTATCCTCTTATTATTTAACAACTGATTGAGTATATTACTTTGCAATTTTTGCAATAAGAGCTCATATATAATAACAAATACAAATATTAAATTATGTAAGAAATAAGAAAGTGACAAAAATAAGAAAAAATATGGTGAATAATTATGAGTTTGGCTGAAAAGATAGGTCCCAAACAAGCTCTTATGATCTCGGTGGCTAGTGTTGTTATTGGACTTATAGCTATACTAGTTGGTCAGCCATGGACTGAAGTGTTGGGTCCATCCTACTCTCCAGCTAGAATAGGATTAGGATATGCAGTTGCAATCTTTATATATCTCATTCCAGCTATAATTTGTGTGCTTCGCTTCATTCAGGTGCCTGAATGGTTAGCACCTCCTGGTAAATATAGCCCTGAGGTAAAGTATGAGCCTTTTTCTGCATATACCCTTATCGCTACTGCTATCGCTGCAGCTATATATGCTGTTGGTGGTCTACCAACGGGTGTTAACATAGACCTTCCTGCTTTAATTACAGCGTTCGTAGCTGTCTATTTCGGTCCATTAGTTTCACTAATAGCATGGTTTATCGGCTTCTTCATAAGATGGGCTATTGGTGGAGCTACTTGGCTACCAGCTCCTTTAATAGGGCCATTAGTTGCAATTATTGATAGCGGTGTATGGGCTGTAAACGCCTACATATACTGGTATGTGATGCGATCTGGACGGTTTAAGATAACTGGTGCAAATAGATACGCGTACCTAGTTGTATTAATAATTGTGATGATCCTTATACACCTATTTGGTTGGCTTATTGTCTATGCATTCACACAGAATCCATGGGCAGCTTACGTTGCTTATGCCACCTTTGCTCTTTCTACATGGTATCCAACCACAATAGTTTTCATCATAATTGGAGCAATCATTGGCGAAACTGCATATGAATCAAGAGCTGCTCTTGCAAAAATAGAGGCTGTTGAATAAAAACAGTGTCGTTAGCAAAAAATATTTGCTAAATTTTCTTTTTTCTTTTTATTTGGTTTTTGTTTGAGATTTTTAGTAAAGATTTTAAGAGTAATTAGCAATATCTCCTTAAATATAGTATAAAATTTGATAAAATTAAGTAAGTGTTTAAATATAATGTTTTTGTAAGAAAAACTCAAATAAGTTGATATAAGGAGTGATGCCTTCATGGATTATATTGTAAGGCTTGAGAATGTTACATTTACATACCTTCATAGGAAAACTCCTGTTCTTAAAGAGATAAATCTTGAGATAAGACCTGGGGAATTCGTTTCTCTTATAGGACCCCTTGGTGCTGGTAAATCAACACTGCTATACACAATGAATGGCGTAATACCTCATCATTTTCCAGGAAAACTTGAAGGTAATGTACTTGTAGAAGGACTAAACACAAAAGAGCATACAATCGTTGATCTCGCAAAGCATGTTGGTCTTGTAGTTGAAGATCCACAGATTCAAATTTTTAATATCACTGTAGAGGATGATGTAGCTTTTGGTCCAATTAACTTAAATTTGCCAGAGGATGAAATAACAGAGCGTGTTGAATACGCGCTTGATGTCCTTAGATTGAAAGAATTAAGAGATAGGCATCCAAGAGAGTTGTCTGGTGGACAGCAACAAAGAGTGGCTCTTGCAGGCGCTTTGGCTATGAGACCTAAGTTGATAGCTTTAGACGAGCCTATCTCTATGTTAGACCCAATAGGTAAGAATGAAGTTCTCTCTGCAATCAGAGAACTAAATAGAAAATATGGAATTGCATGTATTATCTCAGAATCTGGATCTGATATCGAACAAGTAATTGAACTATCTACACGAGTATTAGTAATGGATAATGGAAAAATAATTCTTGATGGTGATGTCCACGAAGCTCTAAAAGACGAACTCCTTCAAGAACTTGGTGTTGGTTTACCTCAGGTTTCTTATCTCTTCTTAGCTCTTAAGAAAAGATATAATTTAGATGTTAGAACACCTGCTACTGTAGAAGAAGCTGTCGAAGCTCTTGTTGATCTGATTGAAAAACGGAAGTTAAAAATAAAGAAAGAGGCTATTGAGGCTTTTACCAAATATACTTCAAGCGGAGGTAAAGAAATAGGTAAGGAAGGAGAATCTAAGAGTTCTGGTAAGCCTGAAAGAAAGCCAATTTTAATTGCGTCTAATATTTGGTTCACATATCCTGGTGGTGTTACTGCAGTCAAAGGTGTCAGTTTAAAACTTTATGAGGGTGAACTTGTTGCATTAATAGGTCAGAATGGTTCGGGTAAATCTACACTAGCTTTAACATTAGCTGGGGCATATACACCTACTAACCATGACAGCGTGATTCTTGTAAATGGTGAAGATATAAAGAAAATGCCTTTGCACAAAAGAATACGATATGTTAACTATGTGTTTCAAAATCCAGATAATCAGCTGTTCAGCGCAAGAGTCTGGGACGAGATAATTTTCGCTTTAAAGATGGTTGGTGAAAAACCAGAGGTTATAAAGAAAATAGGAAAAGAAGTAATCGAAATCTTTGGTTTATCTGATATTAAAAACAGACAGATAGTGGACCTCACAAAGGACAAAAAAACTCTTGTAGCAATAGCAAGCGTTTATGTATTGCAACCAAAGGTTATGATAATTGACGAGCCAACTGGAGGCCTAGATAGAAAAAGTGCAACTCAGTTAATGAGACATCTTGTAGAGATGAAAAATCGAGGGCATTCAGTAGTTATTATAACGCATGATATGAGGCTCGTTTATGAATTTGCTGATAGAGTAATCGTAATGCACGAAGGAAAAATACTTCTGGACGGCAAACCTGGTGATGTGTTTTCACAATTTGATGTACTAAAGAGAGCATTTATAGTGCCGCCACAAATATCCCGTGTTGCAGCAGCATTGAAGGATTATGGAGTTCCACCAACAATATATAAGGTTGAGGAGATGTTAGAACTGTTAGAAGGGGGTTAATGAGATGCCTGTTTGGTTTGAATATGCTCCGAGAAATACATGGCTCCATAGGATGAGTCCTCTCTCAAAGTTGGCGCTTTTCCTTAGCTTATTTGTTACAATAAGCTTTGTTATAGATCCTCGTATATTAGCAATCTATGCCTTTATAGCAATCATCTTATATGCTACATCAAAAACTCCATGGAAATGGATGATAATAAGTATTCCATTTGGACTATATCGATTTATGGAAGCCGCTATATATGGCTTTACCTTAGCGAAGCCAGAGTTGTATAAAGTGATTCCATTTGAGTTAGCGAGCAAAAAACTGTTTGTATTAGGTCCAATCACCATGATTTATGGTAGTTTCTTGTTCTCTGTAGGATACATTTTCAGGATAATCATCGGAATGGCTTTAACTTTCACCTTTATCTACACAACTTCTCTAAATGAGTTAATAAAGTCCTTGCCAAAATTAAAGATTCCATCTCCTTTGATATTCGTCACTGTTATAGCTCTAAAGTTTGTTCCTGAATTGTGGCGCGAGTTTAACTTAACTTCAAAGGCCCAGTCACTTAGAGGTTGGGAATTAAAGACAAAAAACCCAGTTAAGCTCTTTAAGATGTCCGCGCCTATAGTGAATCCATTTACCAGAAAAATGATAACATATGTAGATAGGCTTACTTTAACAGTACAAATAAGAGGCTTTGGAACGAAAAGTGTAAGATATCCATGGAAAGTAAAATTTGACATAGTTGACTGGATAATAACAATTCTATCATTCGTGGCAACAGCATTTGTTCTTTACTTGGTCATCTTCTACAACTTTGGGCAAATTTAATAGCCAATATATTAATTTTCTTCACTCTTCTTTATGTTTACAGTACTGTTAGTGATTATTTTCTTTATCCTTAATATGGGGAATTATTTCGTTTTTTAATAGTTTAAGAGTCTTGTTTAACTCTTTACCAATAGGATATCCTAAAACTAAATGTGTAATACCTACCTTGGCTTGTCTCTCTATTTTTTCAATGATCTCTTCTGGAGTACCAGTTAAAGAAAACCTATCGATCATCTCATCTGTGACCAACTCTTTTGCGGCATTAATATCTCCTGAGCTAATTAATTCCCGAATCTTAATAATAGCTTTAATATCCTCGCATGTTCTTTCTAAGAATTCTATAGGGTGATAGTATAATACTTGTGCGACGGTTTTCTTTATCAGCTCTTTTGCCTCATTCAGATCCTTTGAAATTGAACTATAGGTCCAATGAACTATACTAAAATTAGATAGGTCTTTATTTACCTTTTTCAATCCATCCATCAAATATTTTTTAGAAATCTCAATTATTTCCTCAGAGCAGGCACTTAAAATAACCCCATCTCCCAATCTCTCTGCAAGCCTAAGCATGCCAGCTCTCCTAGCACCAATGAATATAGGAATAGAAACAGGTGGATTCTTAAATTGTAGATTGCATACACTAAATGTTATACTTTTATGGGTAACTTTTTCACCGTTTAGTAATCTCCTTATTACAATAATTGAATCTTCAACAACTCTAAGGGGCGATTTCCAACTTTTGTAACAAATTGATGAGAGCGGAAGTAAACCTCCCGCACCAATACCAATAACAACTCTACCATTCGATAAATCATAGAGAGTTCTAAAAGCTCTTGCTATCATGGCTGGATGGCGTGTATATGGATTACAAATTGCTGTTCCAAGAGTTATTTGTTTTGTTGAAATAGCCAAGGCCGCTAGTGTAAGAAATGTATCATTGTAACTGCCAGCCGGATTTAAATCTGGAAGCATTATGCCATCAAAACCTGCTTTCTCAACAATAATTGATAACTCTATAAGCTCATTAATAGGCATTTTAGTTGATGGTCCAAATATGATCTTAATTGGCCTTTTCACATTATCACACCATTATAATTTTACATTTATTTCCTTACGCAAGACTTTTAATTTTTTGTCCACCACCATTTTGGGGAGAAAGTCTGCCTTCCGAAACAGTTAAATGTTTTATGAGCATTTGTGAGTATTGAGGTAGTGTCTGAATGTGGTGGGAGTAAAGCACCGAAAGGACACCGCAATGTGAAAGGACGCCGCGATGTGGGCTTGTGGGGTTACCCTGAACGGGGTCGAGACCGATGACTTGCTCCCTATGAACCCAGAGGGAGCTGAGGCTGATGTGGCCCAGGGTGGATGTTCGCTCACCAATGCGGACATTCACTGAACCCCCAAAACACTCCTTGCATTAATAAATCAAATTATAAGTTCACTGCTCCATAATTTCCTTATGATCCATAATAATAGTGAATATATGAAAAAAGAGCATTAGGACATAAATAATCGCAAAATTACTAAAAAGCAGATTAATAAGAGAGATAAAAAAAAGAAAAATAATTTCATTTTAGGAATTAAAGAATTAAGGAAACACAGATTGTTACTTATCTACTTTCTTTTCCTCTTCCTTCTCTGGTATGTTTTTTGGCTTAGTGCTACTAGACAATTTATCTAATGCTTTTATTACTCCATCGATGATAGCTTGTGGTCTAGGTGGGCAACCTGGAATATAAATGTCTACTGGGATTATTTTGTCTAGAGGTCCTGCAAATCCATAATCTTCTCCAAATATACCACCAGAGACTGCACAAGAACCAACCGCAATAACGCAAACAGGCTTAGGTGTCATCTCATAAATTCGTTTTAGTCGTTCCTTTATCGCAGTAGTTACTGGCCCAGTTACTATTAATATATCAGCATGCCTTGGGCTACCTTTCTGAATAATGCCAAAACGTTCAACATCAAATCTAGGTGTCAATGCAGCTACGACCTCTATGTCGCACGCATTACAACCTCCAGCAGGTACGTGCATTATCCATGGTGACTTTTTTCTTGCCCATGAAATAATCTTACTCATATTATCACCTCAAAATGAATTTAATCCTGAAACCGCTTCAACGACAATAGATAGAAATATTTCTGGAAAAGCACTCGCTACAGCAATAAGTAATAGTAAAATGGCGATAGGAATAGTCATCTCTTTGGGCAACTTCTTTATGTCATCCCCATTTGCCATCACTTTTGGTTCACCGAAGAATATCATATGTGCTGCTCTTACAAAATATCCAACCGCAATCAAGCTTGCCACTATTGCCAAAATGGTTACCCAAATATAACCTGCTTTAAATGAAGCGTCGTATATTAAAAACTTACTATAGAATCCATTCAAAGGTGGTACACCGCCCATTGAAAGACCAGCTACTAGGAATGTAGTTGCTAGCAGTGGCATTTTTTTAACCAAGCCACCCATTTTTTTCATGTCTCTAGTCCCGGTTGCAAAGAATAGGGCGCCACTGATGAGAAAGAGTGTGCTTTTAAGAAGACCATGATTGAAGATATCAAAAACGGAACCATATAATCCAATTTGTGTAGCAATACTAATTCCAAGTATAATATACCCTATCTCATCTATGCATGAATATGAAAGAAGCCTTTTTATATCTGTCTGTACCAGAGCGAATAAGGCTCCGAGAATCATAGTTGCTGTGCCAATTACAATAACAATTAGATAAAGATCTTGTGTCAAAATAGGGCTGAATGCATCAAATGTTCTTATTAGCGCAATAGCAGCGGTTTCTGTCATGATACCACCAAGAATTGCACTAATTGGAGCTGGGGCCTCAGAATATGCGTCAGGGAGCCATGTATAGAAGGGTATAATACCCGCTTTAGCTCCAAATCCGAAGAATACAGAGAGAAAGATTATTTTTATTGCCATGACATTTGTAATTGTATTCTTATTGGCTTGCAGAAAAGAGTAGATATCATTATATGAGAATGAAGTTATGTTTAAAGTTACCATATAGGTAAGAGCTATAATTATCATTGCAGTTCCAAAACTGCAAATTATAAGGTACTTTAAACTCGCTTCAAAAGCCTCACTTGTATTCTCATGAGCTACTAGGAGTACGGAAAATATGGTTGCACCTTCTATGTATAAGTAAGTACTCAGAATATCTGCGGACATTACAGTACCTATCATTGCAAAAATGAACAAAGAATACCAGAAGTAGTATTTTTGTACCCTTTGGAGTTCTCCTTTTATAACTGGAATCGAGAAGTATGCAGCTGTTGTGGACAAAATTAAAATCAATACTGTAATAAAACTACCTAATGTATCAATGTACAAATTAAACCAATATGTGGGATGAACTATCTTACTGTTTAACTGATATAATAGAATCAAAGAGAACACTAAAGCCCCAAGGTTCAGCAATGTTATGACTTTCCCTATATATTCCGCCTTTTTTATGAATATTGAAGCGGCACACCCCATTAGCAGTAGTATAAAAATTGCTATAATAAATAACTCTGTCACCACCTCAACCTCCTTAAGCTCCAGCTATCTATCGTACCAGTTTTTTGATACGTGTTTATCGCTAGGTAAAGTATAGTAACAACGATTCCAAGAAGTAAGCCATCTATGACCGTTAGTGCTAAAATCATCAAAAGTTCTGGCGCCTCATACTGGAGAGCATATAGAGAGAAAAACACATGTAGTGCACTATCGTATATTGTATATCCAATGGCCATTTTAATTAAATTGCCTTTAAGTATGAGTGCATAAGTTCCAACACCAGCCAATGCCAATGCTATTGAAAGTTTCCAATCAACTACTGGAACTGCGAATAGCAAAACTGTTACTAAACCAACGGCGAATACTAGAGCTATCACTACTGTAGCAGTACTGAAATACTTTTCTTTCTCTTTAAAATCGATCTTTTGCGCTACCTTAATTATAAGCAAAGGTATTACAATGCCAACAACGATAAGATTTAATATACTTCCTATAATCTCACCCTCTAGTATTGTTAACAATGTTGTTAAAATACCGTAAAGAGTAAGCGTAATTGCGACTCTTTTAAAGTGAGTAAGTTCCACAGTGACAGCTGCCACAACAACAGTTATATAAATTAGAGCAAGAGTTATCTCACTCATTGAGCATCATCCTCACTAAAATTTTTCGTCCAAGTGAAATATTCTCAACCTTTCCTCTGCAATCTGGGCACAACTCTAATTGCTTTCGTATTTCGTCTTCACTAATTTTGTGTTCTTTTAGAAGTTGTTGCATCCTTTCAAGTCCGCGATTGAACTGGGCAACAGTCATGAATGGCCTTCCGCAATTTCTGCATTTTAAAAGATCAAACTTAATTTCTATTACTTCTTCTTGAGTTGTAGAAGATGCAAGTTCGTACTCCTGAGTTAGGTGTATTCCATCTTCAGGACAAATTTCTTCACATCTTGCACAGAAAGTGCATTTCCCATAGAATAATGAAATTATTCTAACATCATCCTTATCTTCTAAACTCAATGCTCCAGATGGACATAATTGCACACATGCACCGCATCCGATACACTTTGATGGATCAAACTCTGGTTTCCCTCTGAATTTCTCTGGTGGTGGTGTTTTCTCAAAAGGATATTTCACCGTTGCAGGAGCTTTAAGAGCCTTAAAAACTTCAGTAATTATTTTCTTCTTCATTATATCACCCCTAATGCAAAAAGTGTCTCACCAACAAATCCAATAATTGCTAAGGGCAATATGTATTTGAAGTAAAACTTGTATCCCTGGTCTATACGGTAGCGTGGATTAATTGTTTCAAGAAGTGTAAGTAGAAAAACAACTAGAGCACATTTAATTAGGAATGTTATGATTGTTAGGTCTCCACCAAAGAACAATATAACTGTAAGTGCTGGAATGATAAACCACTTAAAAACATTGGCTAGTTCAAAGATACCAAGAAGGCAACCTGAATACTCTGTTAATGGACCTGCAACTATTTCACACTCCGCCTCTGGCATATCAAAAGGTTTAATTCGCAATTTGGGAAGGACGCATATTATAAAGACTGCAAATGTAATGAAGTGAAACACTGGAGCAAGAAAACCAAATGAGGAATTACTAGGAATCTCTAGAATGAAAGGACCATTAGATATTTGATATGTGAAAATGTCACTTAATCTTAAGCTCGAGACATGAAAAGCAACTGCTATCGAGGCTAAAGCAAAGGGTAATTCATAAGCTATGACAAGGTTAACTTTTCTGCTAGAGCCTATTGCAGCGTATGGTGATGGTGTACTAAAACCAGCTAGTATTTCTGCAGCCTCAATCATGGCCAGAAGGTATATTATAAGGATTAAGTCTCCATAAAATGATAATGTGAATATAGAAACCGATGGTAGGATAGATACTGGAATTGGTAACAGCCATAGAACAACTAATGCGCTGGATAGAGCCATTATAGGTGCAAATACAAAGATGAATTTATTTGCCATCGCTGGAATTATTGTTTCCTTTGCAAATAACTTAATTAGATCAGCAAATGTCTGGTACCAGGGGGGTCCTACACGTGATTGAAATCTAGCTCGTAGTTTTCTGAACTCCCACCAGAATAATGAGCCCACAATAAAAGCAAAAAGGATTCCTGGGTAGATGAGAATACTTAATAAAAGTTCTAATGTTATTTGTATAACCATCTGCATTATCTCCTCTTCCTCCTAAACATTTGTTCGAGTTTTTCAAATGTTACTACATACTCTTTGTTCTTTCTGCTATCAATAACTATAACCCTGTCTGTACATGAAAAACATGGGTCGACGCTCGCTAAGATTATAGGCACATCTGCTAATGTTTCGTCAATAAGCATCGGTTTTACAGAGGGTATATTCATATAGCTTGGTGTTCTTACTTTAACTCTTTCTGGTATATTTGTTCCGTTGGACTTTATGAAGTAGAAAAGCTCTCCTCTAGGGGCTTCACAGCGGCTCATAGCAATTCCTTCTGGAAATTCTTCAATCTCGACAGAAATAGGCCCCTCAGGAAGATCTTTAAGCGCTTGACGTATTATTTTCACAGACTCTACCATTTCATCATACCTAACTAGTACTCTTGCAAGAACATCACATGAGTCATAAACTGAGATTGACCATTCTATTTTGTCGTAGGCGTCATATGGATCATCTTTTCTTACATCTATCGCAATGGACGAGGCTCTTGCTGTAGGACCTACCACACAGTATTTTTTCGCAGTATTTTTGTCAAGAATGCCTATTTCCTTCACACGCGCAAAAATCAATGGGTCACTCGTAAGTTCTTGTAATAATACTTTCAATGCTTTTTCTAAAGAGTCTAATTTCTCATTAATCCCTCTTGCTAAAGCAGGTGATAAGTCCCTTCGTACACCACCAAACTTGTTATATCCATAATTTACCCTATTTCCAGTTAGCATTTCGAGAATATCTTGTACAATTTCTCTATCACGCCATACATGCATGAACAATGTATCAAAGCCTATAATATGAAGCCCTACACCAAACCATAGCAAGTGGCTATGGAGTCTCTCAAGCTCAAGCATGATTGTTCTTAGATATTTCGCACGCTCAGGTATCTCAATTCCAACAAGTTCCTCGACAGTTTGACAAAATGTATTTGTGTGCACACCACTACATATACCGCACACACGTTCAAATAAGAATATATCTCTCCAATAAGTTCTACTCATTGCTATTTTTTCAATTCCTCTATGAGTATATCCTACTTTTATATCAGCATCTATGATTCTTTCACCTTCTACTTCGAGCTTAAAGTACTCTGCTTCTTTCAGTGCTGGGTGATAAGGACCAATTGGTACAATAAAAGAATGATTTTTACTCACTTTTACTACCCCCAATAATTTCTAAAAGAGCATCCGCTTTTACTCTATGCATTTTTAACAATTCACCAACATTGGGAAAATCAAAGGCCATTGCAAGAAGTTCCATTAGATGTATTACCGGAATACCAAACTCCTCGCCAAACATTTTTTCTATCGTTTTTTGTTCGAAGTCTAATTGGTAATAACATGCAGGGCAGGTTACTACTATACAATCCGCTCCGCTCTCCTTGATCATTTTGAATTTTTGATAAGTCAAATTCTTTAATGCAAAATTATAATCATATTGTGATAGCGGATAGCCGCAACACATTCTTTCAGAACCATATGTTACTATTGTTGCGCCAGTGGCTTTCACCACCTCATCAAAATATCCTGGCAATTTCCATATGTTATCAGGATCCCCAGATGTAAACAAGTGGCATCCATAGTGCATTGCAACTTTTAGGTTATTCAATGGCTTTTTAACATGCTTTTTTATTTCTTCGATGCCTATATCATTTACAAGTACCTCTAAAAAGTTTAAGACATGCGTCGTTCCTTGATATTCACGCCCAATGCTTTTTAGTCTTTCATTAATTTTCTGTTTAAGCTCAGGAGAATGCTCTAATTCAAGTTCTGTATCATGTAGGGTTTCATAACATCCATTACATATAGCCATCAAATTTTGCTTTTTCTCTTCTGCTATAGATAAGTTTCGTGCGGCTAGTGTTAGCCAGAGATCCCAATCTGCAACTTTAGATATAACTGGCTCTGGACAGCAAGAGAATCCCTCCGCATCATTAATTTTGACTCCTAATTCCTCAAAGACTTTTCGAGATGCAACTTCAATGTTTAAAAACCTAGTAGATATCAGACATCCCCAGAAAACTATATACTCCGTCATTTGTACCTAAGCCCTCCTTTCTTCCAATCAAATCCAACTTTTTTATCGTACCCAACTTTTTTGATCAATTCATGAATCTCTTTTACAGATTCCTCCTTTAATGAGGCCACTGGCAGTTCTGGTGGAAGATTCATGCGTTCTCTTCTTCTTATAGTTGAGCTCGTAAATGGTATTGGCTGTCCTGTCATAATTAGTTCACTTACTACCTTTCGATGGGGCTTTGGAACGATTCCTTCCATAGGCTTTCTAAGTGGATATTTCCCTTCAGGCCACTCATAAGGTAGAATGATTCTTCTAAAGTCTGGATGTCCATTAAATTTCAACCCGAAAAGATCATGAATCTCACGTTCGATCCAGTTTGCACCAGGTAAAATCGATGCTAATGAATCGATTTCATTAACGTCTTTTGGGACACGCGTTCTTAAACTTATAATACTTTTATTAGCCTCAAAGTGATACAGTAATTCAAAATCTAGCCCATCGTCCACACAAGATATTGTTATTAACCGGATGTCCTTTTCCACTAGCAATTTTGCTGCCTTTATAATCGCTGATCTTTCTATGTCAATAATATATTTTTGTTCTTTAATTTTCTGTAAGCCTGAGATATAATCGCCAAGCTCTTGTTTAAGAATCTCTATCACATCATCAGCCAACAACATTCACCTCCTAAATCATCAGTAAGTATATTAATATCATAACAATCGCTGCGATGGCAATGTACACGTTTAGATATCCTATTTGTATTCTTCTAAGCTTGTTACTGAACCAAATAAGCGCTCTACCTATACCAAACCATAATCTATCAAGGCCTCCTTTTTCCATGACCTTATATAAGCGACCAAAGAGAATCTTCGGAGAGAAGAAGAAAGCACTAGGATCAGGGCGTGTTTTTTCCATGGATAAGTAAGGTTCATCTACTTCTCCACCAGTAAAGATACCGAATTTTCCTTCTGTCTCAGTGAAATGTCTAATGGTACCAAGTCTATAAGCAATAAATCCTAATAGCAAGGAGAATGTCAAGAGTATAACTATTAACGCTGCATAGTATCCACCAACCGCACTAGCGACATATCCCAATGTAGATACAGTAAGAGTACCCCCAGCTAATGTTATTGCAGCTGGAATGATCAAGTAATTCAATGGGATATATGGTGCAATACCAAAAATGATACAAATGAGTGCTAAGACTACCATTGTTACTTGCATAGGTATGGGCACTTCTTTTACATTTTCCAACTTCGTAGGTCTTGATCCAAAGAATGCAGAAAATATAAACTTCATGACTCCTGCAAAGGTCATAGCACTGGCAAATATTGCAAAGATGCCATAGAATAAGTAAAGCCCTCCAATAGCTCCACCCATTGCTAAGCCAACACTTATTGCGGCCTCGTATATCATGAATTTACTAACAAAACCATTTAATGGAGGTATTCCTGATATAGCTAAGGCTCCTATAATACATGAAGCTGCCGTTACGGGCATATTTCTAGCCAATCCACCCATTTTTCGCAGATCTTTAGTCTTAGTTGCATATATTAGGCAACCTGCTCCTAGGAATAATAGGCCTTTTATGAATACGTGATTAAAGAGATGGAAAAGCCCAGCAGCAATACCAAGAGTAGTTCCTATCCCGATAGCAAAAAACATATAGCCAATTTGAGTGATCGTTGAGTATGCTAGGAGCCTTTTTACATCATTCTGAGCAATCATTGCAAATGAAGCAACAGCCATTGTTATGATACCAACAGTTGAAACAATAATGTTCCATTGTATCGTTATTGGGTATAGTAAATATACTCGCGCAATTAAATAAACACCAGCTTTTACCATTGCCGCTGCGTCCAATAGAGCTGTTAGTGGAGAGGGTGCCACTGTGGCATCTGGCAGCCAAGTGTGTATTGGAAACTGAACAGATTTAGCCATAGCTGCAACTAAATATAAGGCCAATATTATATTTAATGCAACTTGAGCGTCTTCTGGAAGTTGCGAAATTGCTGTAGGTATCTCTGAGTAAACTGTAGTTCCGGTGAGAAAGAAAGTCCATATAGCACCAATAAGTAATCCAACACCTCCAGCATGTGTCAACATAATTGCCTTAAAGGAACCATGTAAGCTTTCAGGCTTTTTATAATAAAATCCAATTAGGCTGTAGGAGCATATTCCAACGATTTCCCAGAAAATGAACAGTAGTATTAGATCACCTGCAAATGCAAGTCCTATCATAGAACCGATAAATGTCAACATTAGGAAATAAAACCTAGGAATTCCCTCTTCATGAGCCATATCTGCTGTTGAATAAAGTAAATCAAAGGCTCCAAAGAATGAAGCTGCGATGCCTATAATTAAACTCAAAGCATCTACATAGAATGTGAAGCTGGTTCCTATCAATTTAGGAGCTACTAGAGGGATTATACTTGTTGACAATGTAGCTATAATTACTCTATTGTTGAGTATAACCTCTGGTATTAAGAGAAAAACAATTCCTGCACTTATAAATACAAGTATAGTAGAATACCAACCAACTAACTTCTTTGAAAATTTCCCAATCAATGGCGTGAGAAATGCACCCAACATAGGTATTCCAACAGCCAAGTATACTAGTAATCCATAATCCACATTTATCCCTCCGCCACAACCTTATATGCGATTGCTAATTGTTTCTTTGCTTGTTCTCTCGGTACCAACTGTAATGCATAAGTCGGGCAAAACTTTACACATTCTGGGTCGCCATCGCAAAGATTACACTTTTCCGATATTCTAGCATTAACGTCAAACCATGGTACAGAAAGTGGACACATCATGTTGCAGAGGCGACATCCTATACACTTAGCAGGTTGAATTCTCACGATCCCAGTATTTTCATCCTTCACTATAGCATCTACTGGACATACTGCCATACAAATTGGGTCGTCACAGTGGTGACAATATATGGCTTCAAACCTTAGAGTTTTTAGATCAAAATATATACGAATATTCGACTTGGATAGATCTACAACTCCAAAGTGCTTATGAGAGCAAGCTATCATGCAGAAACGGCAACTTACACATCTATCCGAATCATGAACAAGAACCATTTGCTCTGTTTCATTCGTCATTTGCAATCTCGCTCGCTATTATTTTTTGACAAGGTTTGATTATTTTTCGTTGATAGAGATTATATAACTTTTTATTAAAAAGTCTAAAAAGAGTCGATGAATATTTTTCTAATTATTGGCACTTTCCAAAAAAAATAAATTGTTTTAACATCTTCTACAATATTTTTTATTTATTTTCTACAGATTTAGTTTAAAACAAGTTTCATTATTATTGCCATTACTAAAAGATAAATATGGATATTATTGTAAATATCCTCAATAATACTGTCGTTAAACATAAAAAAAGCATAAAAAAATTGTTAATTTATCACTTAAACTGAAGTCCTAGCTCTTCTAGTTCTTTTTTTACCTCCAAATAGAGCTTATAGTGTTCTTCCTTCGGTTCTAAGGTATCTAAGTTATAAAGCTCCTCAAACGGTTTTCCAACGGGAGCTACTTCAAAATCTAACTTATCTTTGTACTTGTTATAAAGTTCTAAAACTATTTCATTGGCATCTTCTCTTTTGAGTTTAGCTGCAGCATGGGCTATTTCTCCAAACAGTCTTGCCATCAGTGGACTGTTATGATTATCATATTTTAGATCGGCAGGTCTTGGTCCCGCAACATGACTTCCGCTTGGAACAACGGCTATTTCCAGAGCAGCAAATTCATAAGCATACTGTTTTGATCCAGGTCTCCCAGAAGTTGTATGACTCGTAAGGTTAATTAATTTAGTATTTCTAGCTATAGCTTGTTTCACTCGACTGGCCATCCAGAGCGAGTGAATATTCGTCTGCGATTTATACTTTATATGTTGAGGCCCCATATGGAGTATTTCTGCGCCTAACATGAGCTCAGCAATATGTGTAGCCACACCAACTATAGCTGTACCTTCAGGGCCTCCTCCATAACCTCCTACTAATGGGGTTGCTGCAATGTAAATTGGATTCCCTCGATATTTATAGAAAGCTATTCTTCCAAGTCCAATATCATCAATTTGTAATTCCGAGATAATCATTATTACAACTGGATCTGTTTTTCTTAAAAATCCCTCAAGAGCCATTGCAATATCATGCATAGCCATTTCTGCAAATGCAACTATTGGCATTCCAGGTCTTCCAGCTCTAGAAGTTGCTTCTCTTGCCCATTTTATGTATAGTAAAGCCTTGTATATTGCAAGCGCTGACTCGGGTCTTACATCTATTCCGTAGAGCGAACGAATATATCCCGGCAGTTCTAGTAGATCGATTATTTCCTCTCTTGCATAAGCCTCGTTCATGAGAACAAATACTTTTTCAGATACATCACAGTTAAATGGGCCTCCAAAAATTATTGGTGGCTTCGTATCTTCAACACCACGAGGATATAGAACTCTTCTATTTTTTCCTTCACCTACTTCTAGTTTGTCTTTTGCATTTTTCAATGCATGCTTAACTTCACTCTCGTCAAAGATTATTCTTCTTCTCGTGTTTATACAATATATTCCTGTCTCCAAAAATAATCTGTATCCAAGTTCCCAGAGTTCATCAGCAACGCTATTATCAGTATTGACAGGTTCTTCTGGATTAAATTTGATGTCTGTTTCTTTTAATAATTCTCTTACTTTTGCAGCTAAAAGCCTGAGACTAAAATCTTCTGCACTCATCATAGGACCTGTTTCAGCTCTTTTAGCAATCTCAACAAAATTTACCATCTTATCACCAACCTTACATTAATAACTTATTCTTTATAACTCCAACCTCTAAGCTTGTAATATTCTCTAACAAACTCCTCAACATCTATAGTTTTCGGAATATCACACACATATCTTGGAACAACTTTAAATCTTAGAGGCAGTAATTCGTCCTCCTTAGAAATTCCAATCTTCTCATTAAATTCTCGTTTCAAACTAACAATCTTCTCTCCTATCTTTAACATATCTTCTAAAGATATTTCTATTCCAGTTACGGCCTCATAAAATTCTGGCACTAACGATGGTGGTGTTTGACCTGCCCATGATTCAAAGGCAAATAAACAGAAAATCATAGACTCAACAACCTCTGTGAAGTCTTCAGTAATGACAACAGCCCTTGCAACATCATACGGTGTTGGATCTTCGATTTGCTCTATTCCAAGGTCGGGATTTCCATATATTAGAAATCCTGCGTCGGCACGGCTATGATCTGGGCCGTAGGGGCTAATTGCATATTTTAATCCCATCCCTATATACGTTCTTGGATCATGCATTGGAATAGCATCATTCTTAACAACAATAAAGCTATCTTTTGATTCTGGACCTAAAGTTTCAATTATTTTTCTGGGTCCCTCTGCAATTATATTGCCGAAACCAATTCTTTTAGCAATCTTATCAATAACATCCAAAATTGCATCTCCGCATCCCCACTTTAAAGATATATCCTCTTTTTCTAAAAGGCCTTTTTCTTGCAGCTCTGTTAAAGCTGCTATTATCGATCCAGTAATAATGGTGTCCATACCATATCGGTTACATAGCTCATTAGCCTTTATGAGAGGCTCTACCTCGTTAATGAGGTTTAAACTGCCCAATGCAGCTAAACTTTCGTACTCAGGGCCTTTTTGTTTCTCAGCTTTAAACTTTCCTTCTTTAATTTCTACTATGACCTTGCATGCAACTGGGCAATTAAAACACGCCTTATGCTGAACAAAATAACCCTTATTCTTCATTGTAATAACACTAATATTTTGTGCATTTTTCACATCCCAATCATCTAAGAGCCAGTTCTTAAGAGGCAAATCCTTTTTTCTAAGTAGAAATGATAAATCTCCTCCAGTCCCACCTTCAGAGATGAATTTTATCCCTGGTTTCTCTTTTATAATTTTAAGTAATTGCTTATTGAGCTCTTTGACTTTATCTGGGTCATAAACTCTAACTTTATTAGTTCCGCGAACTACAATTGCCTTTAACTTTTTGGCACCCATAACAGCACCAAGACCTCGTCTACCAGCAGCGCATCCCATATCGTTTAGTATAGATGCGAATCTTACTAAATTTTCACCAGCTTGGCCGATAGTTAAAACTTTACTCTTCTCTCCATGAATCTTCTTTAGGTAAATCTCTGTTTCATAAGTATCTAGTCCCCATATTTCGCTCGCATCATTTAATTCAATTTTATCATCAAATATAGATATATAAACTGGTTTTTCACTAGCCCCCTCAACGATTATTGCGTCGTAACCAGCAAATTTTAACTCTGCCCCCCAAAATCCTCCAGCGTCAGATTGTCCCCAAAATCCCGTCAGCGGGGATTTTGCAGAAATAATATGTCTTCCAGTCATAAATACCGACGTTCCAGTAAGAGGCCCTACTGCGAATACTAACTTGTTATTTGGAGATAGTGGATCTACCTTTGGATCAACTTCTGAGGTGATTATCTTTGTTGCAAAGCCAACTCCACCAAGAAACTCTTTGATTATACCATTTTTCAAATCTTCAACTTTAATATCACCCGATGATAGATTTATCCTTAAGATTCTTCCGCAGTACCCATAATATTCAATCATTATTAACACCACCGAGATTTATGCATAGATTTAAATGAATATTCATTTCTTAAAAACAGGAATTACTTCATTGCCTATTAATTTCAAAGCCTTCTCTATATCTTTGCCCAGAGGATATCCAAAGACTATATGCGTAACCCCTAAATCTACCATTCTCCTTATCTTCTTAATAATCTCCTCTGGTGTTCCAGTCAATGAAAAATCGTTTATTATATCGTCTGTTATAAGGTTAGTTGCTTGCTCGCTTTTTCCCTCGTCCATGAGTTTGTATATTTTAATAATTACATCTGTCTCATGTCCTGCTTCCTTTAAAATTTCCATGGGCTCTCTGTAAATAACTGCAGGCATGTGCGGCTTAACAAATTCTTTTGCCTCATCAGAATCTTCAGATATTGAGCTATACATCCAATTTGCAATAGAAAAGTTCGAAGGATCACGTCCCGCTTTTTTAAGTCCTCTCATCACATACTTTTTTGAGCAATCAATCATTTTCTCAGAACAGGATCCAAAGATCACACCATCGGCAATTTTCCCACTAAGTGTTAACATCTGAGGCCTTCTTGCACCAATAAATATAGGCACGTTAACTGGCTCATCTTTGAATTGCAGATTGCAAACTCTAAAATTATAACTCTCCATACTTAGTTTTTCTCCACGTAAAAGTTTTCTAATCGCAATTACTGCATCTCTAACAGTAGCTATTGGCTTATTCCACATCTCATAACACAACGGAGGAAGAGCGGATCCACCACCAGCTCCTATACCAAGTATAACGCGACCGTTAGAAATAGAATATAATGTTCTAATAGTTCTTGCTATCATAGCGGGATGTCTTGTATAGGGGTTGCAGATTGATGGCCCAACAATAACTTTTTTTGTTGCAAGAGCTATTGCTGCAAGTGTAATGAAGGTATCATTACAATCATAACTAGGATTCAAATCAGGAAGCCATACATAGTCAAAACCTAATTTTTCAGCCTCAACAGACCACTTAACTATATCCTCTATAGGGAAATGTGTATATGGACTGAATACAAATTTCACGCTCATGTTAAATTCCTCGAATATATTTTTATATATTTTATATACATTATAACTTATTTATTTTCCAATTTAAAATTGGACTTATCTCAACGTTCTTATCTTCTTATGAACGTTATCTTTTTGATCTTTCAAAAATTGATGTAATAAAAGCCACAAAGTTTACTGTAATATAAAAGAAAAAAGAAAATGATAGCTAAAGCTCTAGTCCTAATTCCTCTAATTCTCTTTTCACTTCTTCATATTCTTTCAAATGTTCTGGCTTTGGTTGTAAGGTGTCTAAATCGTAAAGTTCTTCAAATGGTTTCCCAACTGGAGACACTTGAAAATCTAACTTATCTTTATACTTCTTATAAAGCTCTAAAACAATTTCATTAGCGGTTTCAAGTTTTATTTTTGCTGCTGCGTGAGCTATTTCACCAAATAACCTTGCCATTAATGGGCTATTGTGGTTATCATATTTTAAGTCAGCAGGTCGTGGTCCGGAAACATGACTTCCAGCAGTGACTACAGCTATTTCTAGGGCAGCAAACTCGTAAGCGAATTGCTTTGATCCTGGTCGCCCAGCAGTAGTATGACTAGTAGTATGAATCATTTTTGAATTTTTACTAACTGCTTGTTTTGCTCTACTTGCGACCCATAATGAGTGAATGTTCGTTTGCGACTTATATTTTATATGTTGCGGCCCCAAATGTATAATATCCCCATTAAGCATTACAGCTGCTATATGTTCTGCAACAGATACTATTGCTACGGTAACTGGATCTCCAGCGAATCCACCCACTAATGGTGTAAACGCTATGTATATGGGTGGTCCAGTAGCGATATAGTATCCCAACCTAACTAGGGAAACATCGTCTATTTTTAACTCAGGTAACATAACTATCGCTCTTGGATCAGTCTTTCTTAATCCCCACTCCTCATTGCTTGCCCCAATTTCATGCATTCCCATTAGGGCATGGGCAACTACTGGCATCCCCGGTCTTCCAGCTCTCGAAAGAGCTTCACGTGTCCACTTAGCATAAAGTATTACTGTCTGTGGGGATAATCCTGAATTGGGCCTTATTTCTAGGCCATACATTTTCTTTAAATAGCCAGGAAGAAAGAGGACGTCAATTATTTCTTCTCTTGCATATGCTTCGTTCATAGGAACAAACACTTCTTCTGTGACATCGCAGTTAAATGGTCCTCCAAAAATTATTGGTGGTGTACTATCTTCTATACCACGAGGGTAGAGAACTCTTCTATCTTTTCCTTCACCAATTTCAAGTCTATCTCTTACATTTTTTAGTGCATGCTTGACTTCACTTTCTTCAAAAAGGATTAATCTACGAGTGTTAACACAATAGATACCTGTCTCTAAAAAGAATTTGAAACCTGCTTCCCATAAATCATCAGCAAGTGTTAAATCCGTATTGACTGGCTCATTTGGATCAAACGTAACATCCAATTCTTTTTTTATTTCTCTTAGTTTCATTGCTATTTTTTTCATATCAAAATCTTCTTCTGCTATCATGGGGCCTGTTTCAGCGCGTCGAGCCACTTCAATAAAATTGACCAAGTTTCAGCCCCCCTTCTTTTTCTTTTGTTCCATCAATCTTTCACAAAGTTTCACGGCCTCGATAGCATCTCTAGCATACCCATCTGCGCCTATTTCATCTGCCCACTTCTGAGAACATGGAGCACCTCCAACTATAACAAGATATTTATCTCTTTTTCCTTGACTTTTGAGATACTCTATGAGGTCTCTCTGTTTCATCATTGTTGTGGTAAGCAGTGCTGATGTTGCAATTATATCCGCGTTTACTTCTTCAGCGGCTTGTAAAAATCTTGGTATTGGAACATCTTTTCCAAGGTCATAAACATCGAATCCAGCTGATTGAAGCATAGCAATGACTATAGTTTTACCGATATCATGAATGTCGCCCTCAACAGTTCCTATTACAACTACGCCTTTCTTTTCTACTTTTTGTCCACGTCTTACTATCTCTTCTTTAAGAACATCGACAGCTGCTTTCATAGCATCAGCGCCCATTATTAACTCTGGCAGAAAAATTTCCATTCTGTCAAATTTTTCGCCCAATTCTCTAATTGCAACCGCAAATCCTTTTTCAATAGCCTCAAGAGGGTCTATTCCAGCCTCAATAGCCTCCTTTGCTAGTTTTACTGCTAAATCCTTATCATAGTTATAAATTGCCTCTTGCATCTTCTTAAATAACTCTTCTTTATCCACCATAACTTTTTCCTCCTACCTACCAAAAAGTTTGAGAGTAACACCCAGTTTCTTTTCCTTTGCATTCTTATAAATAATATAACCAACTGCTACATCTTCACTACCCATTCCAATTGGAGCAAAAAATATACGCTCTTTTGGATTTTCTCTCCCTGGCTTTTTACCTATGACAATATCTCCAAGATTCGCGTATATATCCTCATCTTTTATTAGCCCCTCTTTATACATTTTTGCTAATACCGGTGTACCTCTATGAAGCACGTGTTCCCATTCGTCAACTACTATTTTATCAGAGTGAAGAACCACCTCATACTCCTCTTCCTGATATGAACCAACATGAGAAAAGAAGCTTCCTTCTTTTACCCACTTATCCTTCACTATTGGTTCATCAGCGACCGTTACTGTAATTATAATATCGGCTCCTACAACTGCATCTTTAGGTGTATCCACTGGTATTATTTTTAATCCAGTTTTTTCGCTCATCTCTTCGCTGTACTTAATGGAAGCCTCTTTTCGAATATCGTAAACTCTGACCTCTTTAAGATTTTTGAGAACCTCTAATAAAGCTAATAGTTGGGTTCTCGCTTGAACACCTGCTCCAATCATAGCAACTATTTCTGAATCGGGTCTTGCTAAATATTTTGCTCCAACCCCCGTTACTGCTCCGGTTCTCATAGCACTGATTAAAGTACAGTCCATAATCGCTAATGGAAAACCAGTTTCGGAATCGTTAAGTATCAAAAGACCGGTTGCTCTGGGCATCCCATATTTTATTGGGTTCTTTGGAAAACCTGCAATCCATTTTATTCCACAAACATTGAATTTGCCACCAACGTATGCTGGCATTGCATTTATCCTGCCTCTCCTTTTCTCGTCTAGATCTAAGACTACTTTAGATGGCACTATTACTTTATTCTCCGCGTGGAGTCTAAAGACTTCTTCAACTGTTTCTACAACAAGTTTCATAGTTAACCCTGATTCTTCAACTTCTTTTTGGGTCAAATAAATAAATTCGATATCTTTCATGAATATCCCCTTCTTTTGACCTCTTTAATATAATTTTCTAACTCTTTTTCAACATCTTTTTCTAATGGCACTTCTGGTTCGTGCTCACTTATTATCTTTTTTACAACCTCATGGGCACGTTCTACAATATCTTTAGAGCCCATTTGCTCCCATCTTTCCCGTCTCAATCTATCTCCAAGCTTAGGTATGAAATGATCCTTTCTAACATGTTCAAGGGTGTGTCTTTGTGCCAGAAAATGACCTCCTGGTCCAACGTTTCTTATTATATCAAGCGCTAAAGTTTCTTCGTTAACTTCAATTCCTTTCATAGCATGATATATCATACCAATGATTTCGTTGTCTATTACTAAGCTTTCCAAGCTTATTGTAAGTGCCAATTCCATTGTTCCTGGGTAGAAAATCATATTAATTCCGCCCATGGCAGCCATAAGGCATGTTAAAGCTTTTTCATAGCCTGCTTGCATATCTAATATCTTTGAATCCGTCGCACAAGCAGTTCCTCTACTTGGTAAACCGTAAAATCTTGCAAGTTGTGCTGATGCTACATTTACGATCCCTATTTCAATAGCTCCTATTGAGATGTAACCAGTTCTCATGTCCATTACTGTTCCCACAGTTCCATAAAATACAGGAGTTCCTGGACTAACTAATTGAGCTATAGTTATTGCTGCTAGTACTTCCGCATTTTGGATAACCAGCAATCCGGCTAATGTTGCTGGGGCAGTAGCTCCAGCCTGGGGCTCTGAAGCTATATCAACAGGTTGTCTCATTTTTGCAAATTCTATGAGTCCTTCTAATTGATCTGCATGCAATTGTAGTGGAGATATTGTGTTACTTGTTGTAAAAATCATAGGCTTCTTTCTAAGTTCCTCCTCCCCACCAGCAATTATAGAAGCCATTTTCAACATATCCTTAGCTCTTAATCGACCTCGGCATGTACCTTTAATTACCTTATCAGAATTCTTTACACTTTGGAGATATCCATAAACATGAGCAAGGTAGTCTGGAACTCCCTCTATATGAGGCATAATTGCTCCACTGTGAAGCATATGATAATTTTCCATTGCATCAGCAACCTTAATTAGATTTCCAACATCCTCTAAATTTGTTCTTCTAACGGTTTTTTTCTCATAATCATAAATGTTTAATCGACCGATCATGGGTTCATATACGACCTTTTTATCTTCTATCGTAACATTATGCTTCTTATTCCTCGCGTAGACAGTAAACCTACTAGGAGCTCTTTTTACTTGTTCTTTAATTAGGTATTCTGGGAATTTTACAATTTTTGACTTATCATCAACATCCGCACCAGCTTTTTTCAGAATTTCTCTAGCTTCATCTAATTGCACAAAGATTCCTATTGTTGATAAAACTTCAAGTGTTGCATAGTGAATTTGATAAATATCGTCCTTGGAGAGAATTTTGAGCTGCCCACCTCTAATCATAATATTACCACCTTGTTCTTCATATAATTAATTCTCGGTATTGGTTATTAAAATTCTTAAGGAAATTAATTGTTTTTTCTGCTTTTATGACATAGTTGCTTTAAAAGTGTTTAATAATATTTAGAAAAAATGCTAAAGAATAAAAAAGTATTTAAAAAATAAAAATTTTTCACACATAAGTATTATAAATTCAATACAAAAGCAATCGCCCGTTGATATGATATCTTAGCAAATATAAAAAATTATAAAAGAAAAAGGATTGCTAAAACTAAGAGCTTCAAAAAATAAATCAAATATAAACAATAATTGCCGAGTGTTGTCTATTATACCAAAAGTATTAAAAAAATGAAATAAAAGTATTAAAGCATAAAGTAAAAACAATAATAAGGCTGTGGAAATTGAATTAATAATGTATGTGCAGGTGTGTTTTTTGCATTCTAAAAAATCAAAGATCTCTCATGCAGCTACATATAATATTTTTGAAATGAAAATGAAAAAGCCAATAATAGCATCTAAGAAAGTTACTATAAAAATAGAGAAAAGTATTAAACCCAGTTCCCTCTTCGAAATACTAAGAAGATCGATCGCTCTTTCGACTTCAGAGCTTAGCTACAAGGCACTTAAAAAGATACATTCGCTTTTTGGAAAGAAGTCGTTTGATGTAATAGCGATAACTAGTTATAACGGAATACTTCTTGATCTCCTATCAGAAAATGGGCTTCCTGGAAAAAATATATATGTCTCTATTATATGGCTTGATTACTTTTCAATCCATGGTGCACTTATAAATATCCGTACAGGCGAATTGGTCTCAATTGTCGAGAGAGAGAATTTAATTTCCTCAGAAGCTCCAGATGTTTTTTCTCTTACAGCTCAGATCATAAAGGATAGAAGCAAAGCGGAAGTCTTCAATTCAACCCTAAAATCTTCAGTTAATAAATTAGTTAAAGAACTATGTAAGGTATCAAACATAAGTAAGGATGCGATTTATGGAATTTTTGTCATTGGGAATACTATTATGCATCATTTATTCTTGGGTCTCGATGTAACAAAACTCGGCGAACCACCATTCTTACCAATCATCCGAGATAGTCTAACAATTAAAGCTAAAGATCTAAATATAAACATCAACAAAAGTGGCCTAATTTTTATGCCTCCCCTTCTAATAGGACATATAGGGTCAGATACACTCTCATGCCTAGCTTTATTAATTAACAAATATAAGAACAAAACAGTACTCCTTTTAGATCTCCGAAGCACAGGTAGTGCAATACTGTATAAGAATGATCAGATCTTCATAATGACTTTTCCAATAGGCGAAACCTTGGGCAGCTTTACATGGGAACAAGATGTAAGTGAAAGAGCCGAGGAGTATGGATTTGAGGAAGATATTGAACAAAAACCGATTTCCATGAAAATACTGCAACTGATTCCAATCATAAATTACCTACTTAAAGAAAAAATGGTCCTTGCAAATGGGCGAATTAATAGACTGGCTATTTATGAAAGTAGCAAAAGTTCCTCTATCCAGCTTATTGAAACAAAGAATAATATCTACCTAAAAATAAAAAAAGATGGGGATGTCCAATATATTTCCCAGCGCGATATCAGAAACTTTCAAGTCATAAAATCTCTAATCTACATATATACAATGAATTTATTGAAGAGAACAAACACAGCACCCGATGAAATAGACATCCTTTGTGTACTTGGGTATAATGTTCCAAAAAATGCCGATACTATTTTCTCGGGAGAAGTTCTTAAAAACTTGGGAATTCTTCCAATACGTAACCCAGAAAATATAAAGATAATAGTTTCCTCTAAAATGCCTCTATTTGGAGGTGCTTTATGCGTTCTTGACGCTGATCTCTTAAAATTTGTTAATAAAGTAATCAAGAAAATAAATTACATTAGTATAGAAGAAGATCAAGAATTCTTTTCTGAATTTATTAATGCTCTTTATTTCCCAAATAGAAAAAGTATTATGAATGATAATCTATAATAAATAATTAATAATATCTACATCAGCAAGCAGATTAAACTTAAATATCAAGAATAATAAGATGAAAAATAATGCCTACTGGTGTTTAAAATGTATAAGAGCTATTATGGTAAAATTTTAAGGATAAATTTAACTGACCAAAAGATTTCCACTGAGAGCTTATCGAATGAACTTATAGAGAACTACGTTGGCGGGATGGGGTTCGGTATTAAAATCCTATTTGATGAAGTCGACCCTAGAATAGACCCACTAGGTGTCGAAAATAAAGTAATATTCTCCGTGGGTCCTATAACGGCTACAAAGGCTCCTATGTTTGCACAAACATGTGTTGTAACAAAATCACCTCTTACGAATACTATTTTGAATAGCTATGCTGGTGGTACCCTAGGTTATTATTTCCGAAAATCTGGATATGATGCTGTAATAATCGAAGGTAAGTCCGAAAAACCAGTTTTTATTAGCATATTCGATGATGAGGTTGATATTCGAGCAGCAGAGGATATCTGGGGTAAAGGTTCTCAAGAAAGCCAAAAGATCATAAAAAAGAAGTTAGAAGGTTTAAAGGTTCAAACAGCTGTTATTGGGCAAGCTGGTGAAAATCTCGTGAGACTTGCTAGTATAGTTACTGAATCAAGAACATTTGGAAGAGGTGGTGCTGGTGCAGTTCTTGGAAGTAAATTATTAAAAGGAATTGCAATTGGTGGGACTCAAAGTATTGAACTTTACGATGAGGAAAGCTTCAATAAATATTGTAATGAAGCATTTGAGTTAATCAAAAAAGAAATCTCAAATCCGCAAACTCTTTTAGCTGGTTTTTCTAATATAGGAACTATGGCGGGAATCGACTTGCTCAACCAGATGGGGGCTATGGCAAGTAGAAACCACCAAACAGGTGTTTGGCATGGTATAAATGAGGTAAATTCAACGACGTTTAAAGAAAAATATCATGTTTCACATACGGCATGTTTTGGATGTCCTGTGCATTGTGGAAAAAAGAATCGGGTTAAGACAGGAAAATACGCTGGTTTGATTCAGGAGGGACCAGAGTACGAATCGATATACGCCTTAGGAACAGAATGTGATATTAGAGATCCAGAAGCACTAATAGTAGCTGACTTTTTATGTGATGATTTTGGATTGGACACACTAACCACCGGAGTATTAATAGCCTATACTATGGAAGCCTATGAGAGAGGATTTATTACGAAAGATCAACTAGATGGTCTTGATTTGCGCTTTGGCAATCATGAAGCCGAGTTAGAAATGATTAGAAAAATAGCATTTCGCGATGGTATTGGAAATATTTTAGCGGATGGAATATTAAACGCAATTAAGCATTTCGGTGAGGAAACAAGGTCTTTTGCTATGCATGTTAAGGGACTAACTTTTGCAGCTTGGATGCCTAGAGTCCTAAAAGGTATGGCTCTAGCATTCGCAACGGCTAACAGGGGTGCTTGTCATAAGAGAGCTATAATCGGTATGGAAGTTATGGGGATTGTAGAACCACAAGCAACAAAAGGAAAAGGAAAACTAATTAAAGAGATTCAGGATAAGGTTAATGCTATATTTACATTAATAGGTTGTCGTTTCAGCGAATTCGTGTATCCTGTGGATCTCTATGTTAATCTTCTGAACTCTGCAACTGGTCTGAATTATACTAATGAGAAATTTATGAAACTTGGTGAACGAATATGGAACCTTGAAAGAGTATTTAACGTTATTAATGGATTCACAAGAAAGGATGATACTCTCCCAGAGCGGTGCTTTGAGCCATTGCCAGAAGGACCAAGTAAGGGATATAAACTTACAAGAGAAGAATTTAACGAAATGCTGGACGAATATTATGCCGAGCGAGGATGGAGCAAGGAAGGGATTCCTACAAGGGAGAGACTTAAAGAATTAGGAATAACTTATGCATATGATAAAATGAAGAAATTCGCATCTGGATAAACATTATGAGATCACAATGGCATCATAGACTTCTATTATTTTCTTAATAATAACTTTCCAATCATATTTTTTCTTTGCATCTTGCAGACCGTTCTTTCCAAGTTGTTTTCTAAGTTTGTCATCTATTGCTAAGTGATACATAGCAGTTGCTAATGAATAAGGATTTGATGGATCTACTAAGATACCGTTTCTTCCATGTTCTATAATCTCGGATAGTCCACCAACCCTAGTACCTATAACTGGGGTTGCTGTTGCAAAGCCTTCCAATGTAACTATTCCAAAAGCCTCGGCATCTATAGAAGGTACAACTAAAACGTCAGATGCGACTAAATATTTCTTTTTCTCATCATCATTTAACTTCCCTAAATAATTAACTTTGTTTTTAAGACCATTTTGTGATATTATCTGCAATAACCAATATTTTAGATATCCATCACCGATTATAAATAAGCGTACATTTGGTAGTTCCTTTAAAAGAATTTTAAAGCCCTCAATCAATATATGCAATCCCTTTCTGAGAACAAGTCTTCCTACGAAGAGAAAATTTATTTCATCGTGGTTGAGATTTAACTCTTCCCTAAATAACTCCTTTCTTTTAATAAATGGATAATATTCCTTTGTATCTATACCGTTAGGAATAACAGTAATTTTTTCTTCTTCATCATAAAGAAGTAACATAAAATCCTTGACTGCATTGCTGACTGCAATAATCTTATTTACGTGGGTATAATATTCCTTTATCGGTTTCATAAATTTTGATGCGATGCTCCATAATTTTTTGTTTGTGTAACCATAAGATAGCGAATGAGCTGTTAGTACCGAAGGTATTTTCAATTTGCTTGCTATCTCAATTGAAAAAAGAGAAGTTGGAGTAAATGCATGATGTGCATGAATTAAATCAAAAGAGTTAATTCTAAGAATGTCATTCAAAAGGGAGTAATATCTCCTTAGTGCCATTATATTTATAGTTGGAATATGTATACATCCCAATCTAATTACTTTAAAGTTAAATTGATTATCGTTAAAATCTTCCCTTTCTCTAGAGGTAATTATTGTGACATCGAAACCAACATTAGAAAGCGTTTTAGCAAATCCCTCTATGTGTTTCTCAATCCCTCCTATGCTGGGATAAAAGAAGTCACTTGTTATAGCGATTTTAATCTCACTATCCCTCCTGTAACACTTTAACTACATTGTAAATTGATAAAAATTAATTTTAATGTTACTATTCTCGAGGTATTACTTAATAGTTATAATTTTATTGTATTAGCGGTTAAATCCCTTTATATCACGGTGTTATATCATTTTCAATTTTAACATCATTTAAATAAATTATCGGCTTTTGAGAAAAATTACCTATAAATAAAGTGAAGCTTTCGCTTTTAATTGCTAGAAACTCACTAAATTTTATATTTTTAACATCATTATTAAGAATCTCTATGTCTTTCATGAATGGATTAAGCCCTAAGATAAATTCCTCATAATCAGAAATTCCATCTTTATCAGTATCATTTGAAAATGGGTCTGTACCTATTTCTAACTCCCAGACATCAGTCAGACCATCTTTGTCTTTATCAGTAAAGTTTCCGGTATTCTGTAAATCAAAGCGATAGCCTATTGAATTCCAGATGAAGTTATTGCTTATGACTCTATGAACAGAGAGACAGTAAACATATCCCTCCCAATCCGCAATTATAATGTTAGTCGTGTTATTGTCTTTATCCAAGTTTGTAACAATTGGTGAAGAAACCAATGCTGCAAAATGTTTGCTTCCTATAAGATCTACTAATGTGCGGTTCATCTTAAGGAGATAAATAAATCCATCACATGAAGGGATTATAATATCTATAAGGCCATCACCATCAATATCGGAAACTGCTGGTGTTGAAACGATCATATGTCTTGTCTTATAGCTCCATAAGATTTCCCCATTCCTATTTAAAACATAAAATATTCCATCTAGCGATGCTGTAAGAATCTCTGGTAATCCATCATTTTGTATGTCTATTACAATAGGAGATGCACTTATTTTCTCACCCGTCTCAAATTTCCATAATAAACTTCCATTCCCAGAAAGTACATATAGAAACTTATCCCACGAGCCGAAAATTATGTCTTTTAACCCATCATTGTCTATATCGTATATAAATGGGGATGATATAATACCACCACCAGTTTTATACTTCCAAATAAGACTCCCATTGGCAGCTAAAACATAAAGGTAACCAATTCTCGAGCCGAAAATTATTTCATAATCACTATCATTATTCAAATCTGCTATTACCACAGGTGCGAAATTGTCTCCTCCAGTTTCAAATTTCCACTCTTGGCTACCATTTGAATTTATGGCATAAACATAACCGTCATTAGCCCCAAAAATTATCTCGTACTTTCCATCATGATCTACGTCTCCAATAGAAGGAGTAGATTGTATAGCCTCAGACACTTCAAAATTTGTTATTAGACTACCATTGTTCGATAAAATGTAAAGAGTACCCTTCTCTGAACCCACTACAATTTCTACCTTTTCATCGCCGTTAATATCATATATAACTGGGGATGCCACAATACTTTCATTTGTCTTGTAACTCCATATGATAGTTCCGTTCCAAGAAATACAAGCTATGGTTCCATTGTCAGTCCCCAAAATTATTTCCCTAAGTGAATCATTGTTTAAATCGTAAATGGCTGGCGAAGTCCTAATTCGTGCTGATAAAGAAATAGTCCAATCAATTTTTAGTAGATTCCTTGGTTCGGTAGGGTATATATTTGTCCATATAGGAAGTGGCATCATAAAAGGGAGTATCGTGAATAGAATGCACCAGAGGATTAATGTTTTGTAAAGAACATTCTCTATTTTTTCCTTCAAGGTGAGCACCGTCTTAAGAATATTATGTTGCAATTAATTTTTATATTTGTTTCATAACTATAATAATTAACTTTTCATTTCAAAAAATAATAAATCGTTTATTAATGACATAAAATATATTAATATATATATTATAAAATCAGTAGGTATTATTAGCTATATCTGTAGCTAGTGATACTTCTTTTAATTAAGATAACTAGGTATTTAAGGAGGCTAACTTGTTATTAGTAGTAATATTAAAATTATTATTGTAATGGTATTTGTATTGCTCCTATCACTTTCTTTTGCCATTTACAATGTTTCAGAAGAACACCAAATTTCATTAAATGAGGAACATAATAATACTTTCGTAAAATATCCCGAAACTATTGGCTTCACACAAACATCGTCACAATGGTGGAACACATCCTATCTCTATAGGATCCCCATTACTATTTCAGGAAGCAATGGGATTGAAAGAAAAAACGAGCCTATAAGTGTGCATATAACATTTCCACTAAGTCATGCAAGAATTAACAGTATTCGTATTATAAACCCCAACCTAAAGCAGGTTCCATATCAGATAACCCAACAAGTTCTAGATGGGGACTACTATACAGAAGTAACCTTAGTATTTCCCGTTAATATTACAAGTGACAGCACTACCTATTATATTTATTACACATCACAGCAAGTTGAACCACCTTCCTTTTCTGACCAATTACAAGTTTCTTTTGATGGTACATCCCTACTAATTGATAATAGGCTATACTCAGCTGGTATTAGTGTTGGCACTGGGTTTGATAATTTGATTATCAACAATCATAACTTCGCTGAGGTTAACAATTTTGCTCCAATTGCTCAAAATGGTTATTCATTTATAGCCGAATATGTTTCTATAAAGAGTAGCGATGAAATACACATTATATCTTGGTATGATAATACGTTTTTCAGAGTTGTTGATCCAACAGATGGTACAATAATCATACAAGGAATATTGAATGAAGGAGAGCAATATGTATATTCTTCCCCAGCCGATGCTCTGTTAAAGATAGAGTCAAACAATACAATTACATTCCAAATATATAAATACCCACCAGATAGGCTTCCGACCGATCTATCAAATGATGACACTTGGTGCTATACTGGTGCTATGTTATATGCTTGGGTGAGATACCATCTATATATAGCTACCTTTGACAAATCTGCAAAAATAGAAATATGGGATTTGCAAAACGATGATAGCGTGGACGACACTGATAATTTCTACGGATCCAATGCAATATTATTATCACCTGGTGAGGTTTGGAGCTATACCTCCTTTGATGGAGACGTAATCCGTATAAAGTCAAATACAACAATTTATGTGCTAGGTGATTCAGTTGAAGCATCAACTGGTAGGCCAGATGGGCCAGAAACATTTTCAACTGCTTATGGAATTAATCAAACATACTATACTGTTTTTGGAGCCCCTCTTGACGGAGGAGGAGGCTATATTGGTATCATGGCCCTTCAGGATAATACCTATGTAGAAGTTGTGGATAAAGCAGCAGCAACAAGCATCTCTAATGTTCTTAATTCTTTGGAAGTTGTGGTTCACAATGTAGCCGATGGTTGGTTTGACATAAAATCCGATAAACCAATCGTAGTTTATACCAGTATGCATCAAGAAGCTGGGAAAAATCCTAATATCTACGGCCTTGAAATACTTGGTAATAGTAAAGACTATTATATCATAAATCCAAATGATCCAAATAGCGGCACCACATATAAGTTAAGAATAACTTATACGGCACTTGATGACAATACTGCCGTATATATTTTGCAGCAAGACAACTTAAATCCCTCTCCAGATATATTACTAAAATATCAAAGTAATACCTTTGATGTATCTCCTGGCCAAGGTGTAGTTATTTATTCAAATAAACCACTTGCTGTTAGACTGTCTTTTGTGGATGCCGATGGTCTCCCCCTTGCTGGCCTTCAAGGTGAATCCCTTTTAGTTATGGAACGAAGGCCCTCAATTACAAAAATCCAGGAGATTGAAAAAGGGGCCGTTTTTGCAAAGTATAAATTGTATTGGAATTCTACCGATAACATGTTAAATGCGACAGATATTGTGACCTTTTACTATAAGTATCCCCTTATAAAATTTAATAGAACTATCTGGTGGGGAACATCTAATACAAGATATTCATTTGAGCCCATGATTTTTCACTATGACACAATTCAACAGTCATCAATGTATTTAAGTGATGTGATAGCTGATAGTAGTTTATATTCCTTAATGGATTTTGCTAGAGCTACAGCCTATGTAAGCGGATGGAGCTCATCAGACTACACTGGGATAGGCCTTATTATTGAGAGTGTTAATTCAATAGGTGCTGAAGGCCTTCCAGCTTTTGCATATTATGAATTGCCTTGTGGATTATCTATCACCAGCGGAAGATTTGATATATCACTTAATGTTTATGAACTTAGTACCTTTTCAGGATCAGCGTACTCAATTAAGATAAATGGAGCCATAATTGCTGGTAATAATTTTGCCTTAATATCTGAGATTGATTCACTATATCAATCAGTATTGTATCCCTTGCTAGGAACTCTTGGCGATGAAGAAATGCTAATGAATTTACTTGTATCTATCTTTGATCTCGATGGAAATCCAGTTGTTAACGCTAATACAACATTGTATTCCTCTGCTGGTGTAAAGCTTTTCAGTGAGTATACCAATTCAACTGGTGAAGTCTTCTTTGATAAAATACCTGAGTTGGGAAACTATACACTAAACGTGTTTTATTCTACTAAATATAATTTAGATGTAGAGGCAGTAGAGGTAGTTTCATTTACTGCTAGTGATATTGGTACTGTTAAAAAAGTAAATGTTACTCTAGCATTAGCAAATTTCACGATAAAAGTTGTTGATCTTTTAGGTGATGCTATTTCTGGTGATGCAAGAGTAAGGTTAAAGAATGCTTCTAATTCGGCGCAGATAATTGCTGAATCTGTAACGAATTCAAGTGGTTTTGCTTATTTTGACTATCTGCCCGGAACTAATTACATAATAGAATCTCACTATATACCCGGAGCTACTGTATCAATAGACGCATACAACTTTACTCATCATACCTCATTTAATTTAAATTTAACAAAAGTTATCACAGTAGTAGAATTGTTAAATACAATTTCTGTGAGAGTCCTGAATTATGATGGAAACCCTGTAACAGATGCCTTTGTTATTAGGACGAACCTTGATGTCTCTCAGGATACATATCAAACATCAGCAACTACAAATGCCACTGGCTGGGTCACTTTTGAAAGAATACGTGTAGGTAATACAAGATTTTTTGTAAGTTACGCAAATGATTATGATCAAGATATAATAAATGCAACAATAACTTACCTTTATGACAATACGAGTGCGGCTGTTGATGTTATCCTTCCCATGGCGTCTCTCATTGTAAGGGCTTATGATGTTTCACATTCAAATTATATTCAAGGCGCACTTATGTACGTTAATAACACAGATGGGTCCTCGGTAACTTATTCGTCAACAAATCAATCTGGTTATGTTGTATTCGAAAATATTGCATGCGGCATTAAGTATAATGTTAGTGTTGTAAAGAATAATAATTGGAATTGGACATTATTAACCCTAAATGATACAACCTTCATTCAGCTTAATATATCAATATCTTGGACTCCCACGGATACTATATTAATGCTGTATAATTCAACAATTATAGATGCCGTCTGGGATGACAATGTAACTATTGTAGTAGGCTTTATTAATCGAACAGATTTCCAAACAGGGTTAATAGACATACCCCTACAAGAAAATGAAGTTGATTCGCTAACGTATAAAATTATACTTGGAGATACAGTTATTGCCACAGGTAATTTTACGTATGATACAACAACTGGAAATTGGACAGCAAAACTCGATATTGGTCAATTAAAATTAAATGCTAGTAATTCCTTCTTAATAGTAATAGAAGGAGATGCTCGTGCAAATTCAACTACGCTTGTGCAGTTTAATGACCCTACTCCAACAACCTTGAAACTTATAGTAGATTTTGCAGATACTACTGCCCTGTATACATATAACGATATTTATGTTGAATGGGGATTTAACGTATCTCTTAGTTTTACCTTTGTTGATGGGCATGGTATCTACTTGAAATCAGCAATAACTCGAGCATCCGTCTTACAAGATACTGAGACGTATCATCTATATGGTTCCCTTATAAATCTTGGCAATGGAACTTATGCATTTCAAGGAAACACTGGTGATGTTAATGGCTTGAATCTACCAGTAGGTAATTATACATTAGTTATTTTTATGGGTGAATTTAATTACAATAACCAGACCATATATCTTCCATTACATGTAACTTCAAGGCAGACATCAATTGATTCATCAATATCAAGCATATCTGTTAATTGGAGTAATCCATTTACATTTTATGTGAACTATTCTTCTTATGGCGTATCTTTGAATGATGCAAATGTCTGGTTGCAATGGGATACGGGGTTAAAGCTCAATTACTCATCATATTCAAATGGTTTATACACCTTTGTTGCGAATACATCTTCTATTGATGTTGGAGTACACACATTAACAGTTTATGCAAGCCTATCGAACTATACTGAAAAATCAATATTGATTACAGTTGAGGTACTTCCTTTACCGACTGAAATAGACCCTATCTCTCAAATTCAATTCTCCATAAATTGGTCAGTGCCAGTCACAGTAGTCGTAGAGTATAGAGACCTAAATCATTCTGCCAAGATCCCTGATGCAACAGTTTCAATGACAAACTGGAATAGCTCCGCTTTTTCATATGAATATTCTGATGGAAAATATTATATTACGTTCCTTAGCCAGTATGTACCACCAGGAAATTATAGTATTACTATAAAGATTTCAAAGCCAAACTATCAACAGGCACAACTACTTGTAAAAATTAATGTCCTTATTCCCCTAAAAATACAACTTTTGACAGAACAGATTGAGTTCGTCTATTGGCTTGAAAAATTTTCCATAAACGCTACAGTCATCAACCAATATAACGGAAGCGTTGTAGAAAATATAACACTAGTCTACTCTCAAGAAAACTTAGGGATTGACAATTTAGAAATACCATACGATCTCGATTTGGGGCATTTCTATATAGTGGTTAACACGACAATGTTTGATTCTGAAGGAACATATTTATTTAGATTGAATATAATGAATAGCGGTGTAATTGTCGCTCCAGTAGATGTATTTATTGTAATACAAAAGAGACCAATCAATATGGTCTACCCTACCCCATTAGTAATACCTGCCTACTATGCTGATATTATTAATCTGACAATATCTTTGAGAGACGCATACAACGAATTTCCAGTAACATCTCCAGATTCTGTTGTTGCTAGTTTAAGCGTAGGAGAGATGTTTATTTGCAATAATATATCAACAATATACGAAGTATCTCCTGGCGATTATAGATTCACTATAAATACAGATGGTCTGAACTTAATGGCAGGTCAGACATATATTTTGACTATCTCATTCCAAAAAGTAGGATTTCAAATAGATACCATAATAACATACACTATATTTATCCAAGAAACTCCTGCTAGCGTAGATGTTTATGTTGAAAGCATTGTGTATTGGGGCGAAAATGTAACATTTGTTGCATCCTACCAAGATACAGTACATAATACTTCAATTAATGCTAGTAATGTAACTTTAAATATCGCGGGTAATGTATATTCAATGATGCCTTCAGAAAATGTGTTTGTCCTAACATTAAATACCTCACAATTTACAACCGGTACCTACTTAGTCAAGGTATCTGCTGTTGCTAATAATTATGAATTAGCTGACCATTCCTTCCAGCTCCAAATACTCAATAGAACAACACAAATCCGAGTTGAATTTTACCCAGAAGAAAGAATAATAATTCAAGGTTCTGTCGAAAAAATGAAAATATTCGTAGAGTATATTGATTCGTTCAGCAATAGACCCATTCATAACGCAACTGTTACTTTTTCAACTGGCGGTAGCATTATGTACACACTACAAGAATACCCAAATGGAACTTATATTCTAATTTTAGATATGACAAATTTCACAACAGTGGGAAATTATACATTCATTATCTCGGCCAAAAAGGCGAACTATGAGTTTAAGAGTCAGCTGTTTCAGATAACTATAGAGGAGCCATATATCGCAATTGGTGGTGTAAAAATACCTGTTCGGTCGGTTGTTAATATTGGTGGTAGTGTATCGGTAGCAGTAGCACTTATGGGTGTTGCATTGTACGGATACAGAAATTACAAAATCCCTTGGATAATCCGTATTACCGATAAAGCCATAAGAGCTCTCATTAAAGGAAAACCGGTTGACTTCTCTAAGTTCCCAGACTTCAGTGACTTATTAGAAGATGCAATAGCTCCTATGTTCGCTAGCATAAAGATACAATGCCCTCCGAAACAGTTAAATATTTTATGAGCATTTATGAGTACTGAGGCAGTGTCCGAATGTGGCGGGAGTAAAGCACCGAAAGGACACCGCAATGTGAAAGGACGCTGTGATGTGGGGCTTGTGGGGTTACCCTGAACGGGTCAAGACCAATGACTTGCCCCCCATGAACCCAGAGGGGGCTGAGGCTGATGAGGCCCAAGGTGGATGTTTGCTCATCAATGCGGACATCCACCGAACCCCCTGTAAGGGTTGCAGAGTAATTTCTCTCTTCTTTTTATTCTTCTTCGGTTTAACATAGTATCACATCTATGAGTGTATTTAAGAGATTTTAGTGTATATGATGCTCATTATTCTATAAAACAAGATAAAAAATAATCCCAAAAGCTAGAGTTCTAACTAAATTATTAAATAGAGTGGTCTAGGCTTAAATAAGTTTGAATATTAAGGTAACTCTTCCATTAAGAGAGAAAAATATATAGCAAACTTTAAACCTTTTAGAAAAACTTAAGATTAATTGATGCAACTAGCTGGGATGAGTATGAAATTCGAAGTTTTTGGAATACATACCCCATTAATTACTGAAAATGATAACCTTGTGGATGTTCTTTTGACTTCCTTACAAGATATGGGACTGACAATAGAAGATAATGATATCGTTGTTGTTGCTTCTTCCGTTGTTTCGCTTGTTGAAAAGCGAAAGGTGAAGGTATCTGAAATAAAACCATCCCAAGAGGCAATTGAACTTGGCGAAAAATACAAAATAGACCCAAAATTTATGCAACTTATAATCGATGAGTCCAGCGAAATAATAGGTAAGCCAAAGGGATTAAAGGGATTTCTACTAACAATTAGGAAAGGGATACCATGCGTAAATGCGTGCATTGATATGTCAAATGTACCTCAAGGCTACTATCTATTACCCCCTAAGGACCCAATGATATCAGCGAAGAGAATTAGAGAGGAAATAAAAAAGCGAACTGGGAAAAAAGTAGCTGTGATAATCGCAGATAGTGGAATTCTCCCAAGCAAAAAAGGAACTGTTGGTGTGGCCTTAGGTTTTTCTGGGATTAAACCTGTTAGAAATTATGTAGGTAAAAAGGATCTTTACGGACGAGTATTAAAAGTTTCAAGGCAATCCATGGTGGATTTGTTAGCATCTGTGGCCGAAATTGTAATGGGCGAGGCCGATGAGAGAATACCATTTGCCTTAATTCGTGGAGTACCTGCAGAATTTACTGATGAGGATATATCCCTTGAAGAGAGTATCATGCCACCAAATGAATGCATGTTCATGAGTATCATGCTATCCAAGGTCAAAGAGGAAGAGCAGTAGCCTCGCTGCAATTGTTAAAGTTTTTGTCTTAGCATCTTCTTAAGTATCGGTATTTGCTCTATTTTTTCATGCGGCATCTCATCCCAATAAATTCCTTTCGGCTTTGGATATATTCTTTTCACTTCTAAAACTTTAGTTGGCGTGACAATAATATCTATGGGCACATCGTGTTGAGTCATTGGTATATTATTATGAAACTGTACATCATGAACCGTTGTCACAACGGGTGTGTCTTCAGAAATCCAACCAAATTCCCGTAATATGCCAAATTCAATATCTGAATAACCCCCTCCCTTACCAACACGACTCCCATCATTCCAAACAGCTACACTCCCAACTATTTTTAAATCTATATGATATCTTGAAATGTCTTCAGTTAACCTCCCCAATTTGAATGCGCCCTTTATGGTGCTCGCAAATTTAAGTAGCTTTCTTGGTATATTTGCAGGGTTAAGCACCAAAAATCCTTGCCGTAACCTTGGAGTGGCCATTATTACAACTTTATCATGCTCTAAAGCAATCCTGCGAATATGCTGCTGAGGAGAATCTGGATTAGCGAAAATAACATTCGCTTTCTTAAATATGCTAAGCTCTGAAAGCTTTTTTGCGGCAATATCACTTCCAATAAAGTTTGGTATCCTCCCAAAAACAGGACGTGGAAATAACGCAATATTTCTCTCTTCCAAAATTCTCCAAATCTTCTCACGTATCTCCTGCTTTCTTTTATTTATCTCTTCTTGCTGTGAAGTATTAATAGTAAGCCCTCCTTGACATACTTATTATTTAGCTCTAATACTATTTTTAAAGTTCATTCTAAAGTATTTTCTAGTCATTTCTTTTGAAATTTTTTCGTTTTCTAAGTCTTCTATAACAAGCTTATATTCTCTTTCGATAGGATTGCCATACCCTCCTCCTCCGGGTGTTCGGATAATAATTATATCTCCTTGTTGTAGCCAGATTGTTTCTTTACTTCTTAATGTTATCTTTTCGCCATTGTTCTTAATGACAAAGTATTCTCCACCAGCTCCAGGGAGACCACCTTTTAACCCCCATGGTCTAAATTTATGTCTCTCCCCGAGAACACTTAATTTTGCTGCTGTGAGTAATTTATAAACCCTTTCTATTCCGAGTCCCCCTCTCCACTTTCCTAAACCTCCGCTATCCTTCCGTAGTTCATATTTTAAAATTAGAAGTGGGAAACGCTTTTCGATTTCCTCTATTGGCGTATTCATAGTGTTTGTCATATGAGAGTGTATTCCATCAATTCCATCTAATCCCGGTCTAGCACCATAGCCTCCTCCAATGGTCTCATAAAATGTAAAGGGCTTATTATTCCGTGGGTTAATTCCACCAATTAATATGTTATTCATTGTTCCTTGACATGCAGCAGGAATTCTATCTGGAATTATTTGAGAGAAGGCTTTAAGTAGAACATCAACTATTCTTTGTGATGTTTCAACATTACCACCCGAAACAGCACATGGGGGTTTAGCATCTATCACTGTACCTTTCTCTGTTTTCACCGTTAATGGTCTATAAGCTCCATGATTTGCAGGTATTGTTGGGTCTGTTACCGCTCTTAGCACGTAATAGGATGCCGATAGAGTAACTGAATAGGGCGCATTTACTGGTCCTCTTACCTGCTTATCAGTTCCAGTGAAATCAAAAATCAATTCATTTTCTCTTATGATAACAGAAACTCTTATTCTTATAGGGTTGTCATCAACACCAGAATCGTCCAGATAATCTTCCGCATCAACCTTTACCTTTGGGAACTTTTGTATCTCTTTTATCATTCGTCTCTCTGAATAATCAAGGATGGCCTCCACACATTCTTGAAAGGTAGTAAGACCGTATTTTTCAATTAGTTTGAGGACTTGTTTTCTCCCAATATTGTTTGCTGCGATTTGAGCCATTAAGTCTCCTTTTCTAATCTCTGGCGTTCTGGTATTTTTTAGGATAATCTCCAGAACATCTTTATTAATAATTCCTTTATCCATAAGTTTTACAGGCGGAATTACTAAACCTTCTTCAAATATTTCCTCAGCATCGCCCGGCATTGAGCCAGGAGTCTTTCCTCCTATATCACTATGATGTGCTCTATTTACAACAAATCCAACCAGCTTCTCATTATAAAAGATAGGAGCTATTAGAGTGAGATCTGGTAAATGAGTTCCTCCTCTAAATGGGTCATTTAACACAAACATGTCACCAGGGTATATTTCCTCGAAATCTTTCATGACTTGTTCTACAGCTATTGGCATTGCACCGAGGTGAACTGGAATATGCTCTGCTTGGACTAACATGCGAGCTTGTGAATCGAAAATTGCACAACTGTGATCCATTCGCTCTTTAATATTTGCACTATATGCAGAATTTCTTAAGATTATTCCCATTTCTTCAGTTGTATATTCTAATGCACCTCTTATTACCTCAACAGTGATAACATTAACCAATATCATCCTCTCCTTAAAATTAGATTTCCATAACTGTCAATTTTGCAGACCCATCCAGGATTAACGACAGTAGTTGAATCATATTGCTCAATGATTGCAGGACCTTGTATCTCTGCACCAACTGGAATCTTTTTTCTATCGTATACTGGTGTTTTAGTGAAGTCATCAATCGTCCCAAAATAGACATTTCTGTACTCTATAAGTGCTGAATCAATAGTTCTGTAATTGGTGCGTATTTTTTGTAGTACTGGCTTTTCTACTATTCCAATGGCTTCAACACGTAGATTGACAATTTCAATATCCTCTTCGGGCATTGAGTAGCCATACCTTCTCTCATGAAACTCGTTAAACCTTTCTTTAAGAGTAGAGAAGGCAGAATCTCCCTCTAATTTTCCAATTGGAATTAGTAATTCGAAACCTTGGCCCCAATATCTCATGTCTGCATATCTATTGAAAACTATTCTCTCCGAAGGAACCCCCTCTCTCCTCAGCAAATCAAATCCTTTTCTCTCTAGTTTTTGATATTCCTCTTCTATTTCAATTGGGTCCAGTTCATCAATGATTTTTCTTATAGATTTTGTGAAAACGTGTTTAAAATCGGTTGCTAAAAGTCCGAAAGCAGAAAACAGACCAGGAACTAATGGAATCACGATCTCATTCATTTCTAAATCTTCCGCTAAGTCACAAGCATGCATAGGTCCAGCTCCGCCAAATGATATCAATGTTAAGTTGCGTGGGTCTATTCCTCGCTCTATCGAAACAATTCTCAAAATTTTGCTCATTATAGCATTTGTTATTTTTATGCTTCCAATGGCTGCACTTTCTAAATCCAAATCCAATTTATTTGTTATCTTCTCATAAAATGCTTGTTTTGCCTTCTCTGGAAATATTCTCATTTCTCCCCCAAGTAAATATTTTTGATTAAGCCTACCTAAAATTAGATTTGCATCTGTAATTGTTGGATTATCGCCACCTTTCCCATAACATGCAGGTCCTGGATCTGCTCCTGCACTAATAGGCCCAACTCTTAGTGCTCCACCCTCATCAACCCAGATTATACTTCCGCCGCCTGCTGATATCTCTGCTACATCGATAAAGGGAAATCTTACAGGATAACCACTGCCTTTTATTATTCTCCCCGCGTGTATTTTCCCACATACCTCATACTCTGTCGTTATAATTGGAGTTCCATCAATAACAGTACCTGCTTTTGCTGTGGTTCCGCCCATGTCAAAACTTAAAACATTTTTCTTTCCCAGTAGTGATCCTAAGTTCATGGATGCTAAAACTCCAGCTGCAGGCCCACTTTCTATTATACTCACAGGCAACCTGCTTATTTCATCAATTGATGCGACTCCTCCACTACTTTTCATGACCCTTATAGGGGCATCGGTTATAGAAGAAATACCCTCCGACAAATTTTGTAGATATCTTGTTACAATAGGCATTAGTATTGCATTTACAACTGTGGTACTAGTTCGCTCGTATTCACGATGTTCGGGATCCACCTCACTGCTTAACGATATGAAAATGTTTGGGATTATTTTTTTCAAAATTTTCTGTATCTTTACTTCATGTATCGAATTTGCATAAGAATGCAAAAGCGATATTGCAACGGTTTCTATCTTTTCAACAGACAATTTTCTAGCTATTTCACGTATCTCATCTTCATTTAAGGGTTTGATTACATTTCCCTCATAATCAAGCCTCTCATCAGCTTCAAACCTATACTTTCTAGGAATCAAAACCCTTGGTCTTTGAACAAACAAGTTATATAAATCAGGGCGTCTCTGTCTTCCTATTTCAAGGATGTCACGAAAACCTTTTGTTGTTATCAAAGCTGCTTTTGGTAATTCTAACCCAACTTGCCCCAGTAAAGCATTAGTCGCAATGGTTGTAGCGTGAATTATTGTCTCTACTTCAGTCTTTTTAAAATTCATTTTTCTCAGAGTATCTATAACGGCGATCTCTGGTCTCCTTGGTGTAGAACTTACTTTCAAAAAAGATACAATGGTATTATTTCTTCGGTCAAAGACTATTATATCTGTAAATGTACCACCTATGTCAACGCCTATTCTGTAATGCCTATCCAATATGAGCCCCTCGATAATTATTCTAATATTTATTAGATTAATTTAGGTGATCTTACTTAAGCAAAAACGTCTATAAATATATTCAATTTACTTCCTTTTTCCCTCAAAGGATCGCAATAGTTTTTTATAGTTGCATTTCTACAAATTCATATATCATTAAAACATGGTGTTATTATGCCAAGCAGAAATGAAAAGGGGGAACTATTTTTTAAAATACTCTATTGGGGTCCGACAAAAAGTGGTAAGACTCAAACTGTTGAGAAGCTTTATGAAATTCTGGAGGCAACTAAAGATAAGGGAATCCCAGTATCTGTCCTGACAAAGATATCAGTTCCTGGTGGCGATATGACTATATTTTTTGATAGAGGTGTCATACGTGTTGGCAGTGGTGTGTTTTTCCAGATTTACACAGTAGCTGGGCATAGAAGGTTTAAACCATTAAGGAAGGTAATATACTATGGTGCCGATGGTGTGGTATTCGTAATGAATTCGCTAAGGAGGTATTGGAATCTAACGGTTGAATCCCTCAGAGAACTCAAAGATATGGTAAGTAAATATAATCAAATTTTAGTAGAGCAGATACCTCTTATCATTCAGGTTAACAGCTTTGAGTCAGGTGATAGAGTTTCATCGGAAGAAATAGTTCAATTATTGAAAGATGAAGGTTTGTATCACTACACCGGCAGTCAAAGTAAGTGGAACCCTAGTATTCATGAAGTCTATGATTTTGAAAAGGAAAAGTTATTAGAACCGTTTGCCGATATAGCTAGTCGTATCTTATCCTATTGGTATTATGGACGAGGTAGGGTCCCTCCCGCATGAGGAATGTGCTCCTAAAAACTAAGACCGGTAAAAAATATATCAGACGGCTGATAGGGAGCTAAAAAGTTTTTACAACTTTTAATAAAATTGCATTACTTTATTTCTTCCATAATAGAATTTTCTATTTATCTTTATAATATTTTTATTTATGTTGCGATTTTAACATGTTTTTTTAAAGATTTTTATTAAAATTTTTATACTTTCATAGTGATATTTTCCTTCGATACGCTTTTGACATTTTTATATGATATCGTAATTTAGTATTATATTCTGCCTTTTCTCAGAGTTGCTAGAGGTTGGAAATATGGGTTTATTAGCTGGTTGCGATAAAAACATTATCCAAGAAAATAATGTTTTTGAGGGAGATAAATGACTCTTGATTTACGTATAAAGATCGGCGATGTAGAACTTGAGCATCCAGTGATAGCCCCTGCTGGTGAACTATTTAGAGATGGATACTTAATTAAAAAGTATTCTAAGTTGGGAATGTCTGCTATCACAACAAAAACAATAACTACTCATCCTTTACCTGTTCCGCATCCATGTTTCGCTGATTTAAAGTATTGTTTTCTTAATAATATTGCAGGATCGACACATACAGCGGACTTCTGGTTTGATAAACATCTTAAAATAGCTAAAGAAGGGCAGGTCAAAATAATTGCTAGTATAGCTGGCGTAGATCCAGACGATGCAGTATCTCTTGCTACTAGAGCCGAGAAAGCTGGTGCAGATATTATTGAAATTCCAACATATACTCCTAGTATTTCTGAAATATTGGAAGCTATCGGTGCAACATTTTCACCTCCTGAATTTACCAATGTCGAGCCGTTTATTAAAATATTGAAGGCAGTAAAGGAAAGCGTTTCAGTGCCCGTTATTGTTAAATTGAGTGCCGTATTTAATCCTGAAACTAAATTGTGGGCAAAAAGCGTTGAGGATACTGGTGCCGATGGAATCGTGATTTCAGACAGTTTTGGACCCGTATTAGCAATAGATATCAACACGGGTCAACCACTGTTAGGCGGACCTAGAGGATACGCAACTATGACAGGCAAGGCTCTGAAACCATTAGCCTTAAGAATGGTGTTTGAAGCAGCACAAGTTATCAAAATACCAATCATTGGTGTTGGTGGTATTACTAATTGGAAGGATGCTGTAGAGTATATATTAGCTGGTGCTAAAGGAGTTGGCGTCTACACAGAAGCACATCTAAGAGGATTGGGAATATATAGAAAAATACTGGATGGAATTAAAAAGTATATGGAGGAAAAAGGTTACAAAAGTATAGATGATTTTTCAGGGCTCACCCTTAAGAAAGTACAAGAAAGAAAAGAGAAAAATCAGCAAATTCTTGATATAATTCCTCCTATTGTTGATGAAGAGAAGTGTACTGGTTGCGGCATATGTGAACGCTCATGCATTTATTTCGCAATTAAAGTCGATCCTTCAACAAAGAAAGCTGTTGTTTACTCTGACAAGTGTTCTGGTTGTGGCTTATGCTACACGGTATGCCCCGTTCACGCTATCTCTCTAAATTACTATAAGTAGTTCCCATTAAACCTCATTATATTTTTATATTTTATTCTGTTATCTCACCTAAAAAAAGAAAAGATAAGTTTATTCTTTTGGCCCAAATTTCATCCAGAAAAAGCCTAATAGGTAGCCATATACTATGCTGAAAACTAGGTTAATCGCCACTGTTAATAAAGCGAAGGCTCCAAAAGATGAAGTAACTGTTGAAAGTATCCAGAATATGATGCCCATGATGATGCCTTTTATTATTGGGCTCTCAGTTGGTAGATAGTCGTATATGAATGCAAAAATTAATCCAGCAATAATACCCCATATGATTTCTCCAATCGGTGCGAAAAAGACAACAGATGAATACATCAAGGCTCTAAAGAGCTCAGGATCTACCCCTGCTGGCACGTTTTTAAGAACATCAGCAAATATTATATCAAACATCGTAGCATAAATAATGGATTCCAGAATTCCAATTATAAGACCAGCAACAATTCCAGACTTAATACCTCTCCATAACTCCGCCATCATTATCACCACTACAATTTCACAACGTTATATGCAATAATATGTGTAATTAGGTATTTATTATCACTTAATACTATTCAGTTTTATAATTTTTAATTTCATATTTAACCATTTTTGAAGAGCAATTTCGACTTTGTTGTGAAAAAAAATAGACAAAAAGGAGTTAAGACTTTAATTAGTAATGATTCATAATAAAAGAGGGCTGAGTATTATATTATAACACTCAACTCTAGCGATTTACTGGAATTTCGTAAAATCTTTAAAGGTCTCAACATGATATCTTTCCTTTTTTTGATCTTAAAACTTTATTGTGCAATATTCTAAAATATCTTAGAGCATGTCATCTTATGATCTCAATATCAAATTTCCTCCAATCATCATCATATGATAAAATCTTTTGAATCTTATTATCAACCATGAATAAATAAATAATAGCGTCCCCTATATCGACATTTTTATTTTTCATAATTTCGTAACACATCAGAAGTCTCTCATTATCCAAATTAGTACATTTTATTTCTACGTCCAAATCCTTTAGAAGCTTTGGGAATCTCTCTTTGAGCATCTTATATAGTTTAGCTTTTTTATCATTGCTCTCTGATATCAACTCATCTAGGACTTTTATGACCTCATATACTACTATATTATTTATCACGAGTGGATGTCCTTTCGAAATTATTTCCATAAATTTTTCTTTTCTCTTGAAAAATGCATTGGAATCTATGAAAATTCTCTCAACCACTTTTCTCTACCTCTTTTTTTATGGATTTTATAATAATCTTGTTCAAATCATCCACAGACATTTTTTCTAATTCTGTCGCTTCTACAATTGCAAACCAGTTTTTAATGGCCTTCTTTTTTTCTTCTATTTTTTTCTCATTTAAAATACTAACTATTCTATCAATTTCGCCTTTATCTTCACTAATAATGTATGTTCTCCCTAATGAGCATACAAAAACCTCTTTTATTCCCCTCAATGGAAGAAGAATCCTACCACGATTATCCACTCGTCTTTTCTCAATGAGCATTTTCTTCACCTACCACAATGTTGTGGGTATACTTATTTATATTTTTCCCACATTAATGTAGGATTTTTTTACATCGTTGTCTTGAAAAACTGGCCTATCTATTAAAATATTTAAGAGTAGAGTTCTTTACTTTTAAATGATATGAGTATTTGCGATGTAGGTGCATTTTATGCTATTCAAAACAATAAATGTTTCAACTAGGAGGTATAAAATTAAGAGAACATCCTATGAAGTCAACCTGGAATACTATAAGAAATGGTTCTTTAAGCCTCGCTATACCATTAATATATTTCGTGGAGCTGATCTTATTGGCAAGAAAAGTTTTAAAGAGCCAATTCTTGAACATTTTATGTCTGCAGTCCATGGTGCTACTTCCGTGCGGTTGGATGACTCTGCTGTTGCTGAAGCCATAAGTGCAGCACTTATAGACTTAAGAGATAGAATAGAAGAAGCGAAAAGGAAAAAGTAACTTGGGGGATATTTTTTGGAGATTAGAGTTGGTGGTATTCTATATCATAATCATAAAATTTTAATGATAGATAGGGATGGTACTCTAACCTTTTCTGATTTACCTACCAGTGAGCAAGAAACTTTAGAGGCGTGCATAAGAAAGTTTTTTATGGAGAATCTCGGCATTGAAGTAAGCGTGGAAAAGCTGATTTATATGATTCAATTTGTCAGAAAAGGAGAGAAAAAGCCCTATAAACTTACTTATTTTTTCCTAGTTAAACCTAATTCTAATATAAAAGAGGATTTTGTTGTTAATCTGAAAAAAGTGAACTTTAAGTGGGTCGGTGCTGAAGATTTGGAGAGATTTAAGGTAGTGCCAAAAGTTCTTAAGCACTTTCTATCCGAAGATTTGAAAAGTGATGAGTTTAAGATGAGAATTGGAGTAGAAATTGATAATAATTCTAAATCATGATAAATCTCTTTATATACCCGTAAATTAACTATTGAATCAAGCAAGATATATAGGAGTATTGAAGATGGATATAGCTGAATTACCTCAAAAATATTTTAACTTAATGAATGATGGGGAAAGATATGCGAAAATGAGGCAGTTTAGGGAGGCTTTTAAATGTTTCTCCCAAGCAACAACAGAGGCTTATAACATATCCAAATTTTTCTTGCTGAGAGCGTCAAAAAGATACGATGACAATAAATTAATTGATGATATCGCACTTATAATTGTCTGGCTCTTAAAGATAGTTAAGACCGAATTTTTTAAAGAGCTGTCCGAGTACAATATAAAGTTTAATTTGGGGCGGGATGCAAGAAATCATTTATTCATAGCTGAAGGAGTTCAACGAATCGGAAATCATCTAATATCATTACTTAAAGACTATATTGATGGGCATAAATTCAAGGTTCATTTTGCGATTCATGAAATGTATGATGCATTAAAAGAGAACTTAGAGGGACGAGAAAAACTTCTTAAAAAGCTCATTGAAGAGTCTTAAATATCTAATGAATTCCTCCTTAGTTAAATATTTAAGCCTAGAATAGAAAAAATATACATAATTATTTCCATGACTTTTTAGCAGGGGGATCTTAGTGCGAGTAGGTCCTAAAATTATTAAACTTCATCCGCAACTTATATCATTTGTTATGATAACAATGGTTCTCTTTGGTGCACTTGCCGCAGTTGATGCTGTAGGCGTTAAAAAGTTCCCAGAATTTGTGACCGATGAAAAGATAGATCTTATTATTAAAGTAACATCTTGGGAGTATTCATCTTACTTAATGTCAAGTAATAAGATACTACTTGATGTAGAAAAAGTACTCAATGGCACCTATTATGTTATGGATTACGTAACATTTATGCAAGTTAGGACAGAGTTGTATTATTTTAAAAATGTTTCTGATGAACAGTTACAATATGTTTCTTTCTATGGAAACATAATATGTCTGAACGATAAGCTTATCGACTGGCTTAATATTAACATCACTTCTGGTTCTCTGAGAAAAAATTCAATACTTATACGTTATGACTTATTAGTTATGCATGGTCTAGAGATAAATAAATCGAAAGTATCTTACTATATGGGCTATTCTACTTTTTATAATCTGACGGTCTCTGGAACGTTTACTATTAACGAAACTAATTTTGGTTCAGATGTGATTGGAATAGCATCAGAAGAGACAATAATGCGCATAGCATCGTTAGGTGAGTTTTGGGAATTTAGTAAGGTATTTTTAGTAGACATTAATGCAAGTTTTATTGATAAAGTGAATCCGGAACGATCACTTAGTGAAATGAATACTCTTTCGCAGAAGATATGGAATGTTGAGCAGAAGTACTTTAGCGCTAACATATATATTCCAGTTGATTTTATCCTTGCTGAGAAAGTAAGTAGATTCGTGGAGTGGAAAGCGAACTATAGAAGTATGTTGCTCGTATCTTTACTACCACTTCTTATATCATTTTGGGTTTTGCAATATTTCTTTATTGAGACATTTTTTGCTAAATGGGAAAGAGAGATAAATATTATTATGGCAAGAGGATATCGAAAAGACGTAAAAATCGGTATGCTACTTAGCTTTGTGTTTTTCCAAACAATACTAGGTTTTCTCATAGGTTTACCAGCTGGAGCTATCTTCAGTAGAGTCTATATTTTTCCAACAATTTCTGCTATAAACTTCTACGATCCGCCTATTGTTGTCTCTTTAGTTTCATATACTTATATTACTATATATTACGCTGTGACAATTTTCATAGCTCTTTTGTTATATGGTATTGTTGCAGTTTTTAACTCTTATGTGAAAAAGGCCATCAAAAGGAAAAAGGGGATTCTAAGGAAAATATTTATTCTCTTCCAGGGGACATATCTCGATGCTGTATTTATAATATACTCAATCTTAATATTTTTACTATTTCATATCTCCTCCGAGACTATCTTCACCATCGTAAGATATTCATTTTTCCCTCCAATTTTCGTGTTTCTTATAATTTTCTTATTTGCACCATTTGCTTTTGTCATAGGTATAACTAGAATTATCCTTCGTTATTCGAAAACTTTATTGATTATGGTAACGCAAAAGATGAGAGATTATTCGTCGCTAAGATCATTAATTTTAGGTATAAGAAACGTTTTCAGAGAGGATACAAAAAACAAAATACTAGCCACGATATTCTCAATGGTAATATTGGTAAATGTATCGTCAACTATTATTAACTATTCATATGTTCCATATATAGTATCTCATGAAAAATGGTTTACGGGAAGCGACTTAGGAATATACTTCAGATCCGAAGCCAATGTAACACGTATTAATGAGATAAGAGTGGCGATTCTAAAGAATATTACAGGTATAGAAAGCTCAACAATAATATTTGCTACGGAGTGGCATTCATATGCAGGTGGATGGTATTACTCATACTCATATTATATATTTGGTATATCCTCTGAAAGTTTCTTAAAGACCGTTTATGGAGAAGATGGAAAACTTTTAATCAACTCATCCATTGCGGAGAAAATATTTCAAATAAAAAATGGCTCTAGGGTTGCCTTGGTATCAAAATCTTTGAGTGAAGAACTTGATATATCCCCTGAAACTACTCTTCGCTTTACAAACTTTTATACAAATGAACTAATCAGTATCAAAGTCAAAGATGAGATATCTGAGAAAATATCTCCATTATTTATTGCGGGCATGTATATGCCATGCTATGAAATAGTCTCTGCTGAAGAAATCGAAAATCATATTGAATGGATTATTGAATGGATGGAACCCATATCAAATTATATGATTACAGACATCGAAACGTGTTCAAAAATAGACAACTCTGTATCTACAAGCATTCTTATTAAAATAAACGATCACGTAAATAAAACAGCTGTCGCTGAGGCCATCGAAAAAAGAATTAATGAATTAAAGTACAACTATACAGAATTAATTTGCAGCTATACACGTTTCTTCAAAGATAATCTTAACAAAATGCTTGGTGAAGAAAGGCAAATAAGTGTTATGAACGCACTGTATGTGTCATATGTTTTTTCGGCTTTTCTCGTGATAATCGCAATATTAGAGTTCATGACAATTTTGTATAAAAAGAGGCCTCGTGAGCTTGCAGTCTTATTAGCAATTGGTGAGGATAGACGGAAAATAGCAGAGGTTGTTTTCATAGAATTGTTCGCATTGTTAATCTATGGTATAATAGTGGGGTATATTGTTGCGTACCCTTCATCAATAATCTTTTCCCTTATTGTTGGCTTAAGTCCAGAATTCATGACCCGTTATGTATATACGTTTGACATGTACTTGTATCCTATGTTTTCGATTTTGGTCTTCATAGCCTTTGCAATAGCATCGATTTTAATAATCCTCTGGAGTATTATGAAGATGGATGTAACAAAATATCTTAAAATTGAGTGGGTTCCAGAAAAGTTTCTAGCTGAGATAGAGGTTGAAAGGTATGAGAGGACTTAGTTATATCTTAAGCAATATAATTGAAAGAAAGGCAAACACAGCAACATTCTTAATAATTTCTATACTCACAGTAAGCCTAATTACCTCCTCTTATTTTTATTCCGTTCATTCCAGATCTGCAATACTGGAAGAGGGGCTGTCAGACGTTTATGTTGACGGTCAGATTAAAGTATATCACAGATACGCTAAGCAATTTAATGTAAGTATACCTCCCGGTGACGTAATTTCTTATATTAAGGAGAACTTTACTATGGTTTCTGAGTATTGCACACTTTTTGATATGTTTTCTCTCTTAAACGTAACAATAAAAGAAGAACATGAATATTTGGAAGAACCAGTATACTACAAACCATCTGTAGCTATAACATTTATCGGAGAGAACTTTACTCGAACAACAATTAAAAATTCTATTGACTCATCTGTGGATCTCGTTGAGCTTAAAGAGAATGAGCTTCTATTGAACGAGCGATCATGGCTATTTGAATACCTAGCAAAATATGTTGGTCAGAGCATACAGATAATTGTTACATATTATAAATATAATAATTCCCAAGCGTATCCCTATATCTATACAGCTAATTTTAGTATCGTTGGAACATTCATGCCAAATTCTGGAGTTGAAGCATTTGATGTTGACTGGGGTACTCTCTTAGGAAACTATGAAGGCCTTAAATATATTCTGTCTAACGGTTCAAGAATTTCACCAGCTTTGAACGAATCGGTTGATTATCGGATTGCTATTAAATTTGATAGAAAACAAATTTTTTCTAAGGACTTTCAACAAATATTTAATGAAATTAAACGATTTAGAAATAAAGTAGAAATCTATTTCTCTCCTTTCGTATCGGTATCTGTTTATATTTGGGAAATTACCGATAGCTATATGTTCTGGCAAATGCAAGAGCTCTTTACCTTAGTGGCTTTCTCGTTGCCCTCATTGATTCTTGCTTGGATAGTTCTGAGATTCAAGTTCGAAACAACAGCAATTCGGAGAAGGAGGGAAATTTCAGCTCTAAAGACAAGAGGATTCACAAACAGAATGATTATTCTGTTAATGGTTACCGAGATTCTAATATATTCACTCATATCAACGTTGATCGCGATACCGTTAGGTAACCTAATTAGTATTATAATTTTAGAAATATCTAATGTCCATATAGGGTTTTCTCTTCCTTCCTTGCTTTTATCTTCATTTTCAGATATACGAGTGTTCATAATAGTATTCGCTATATCGTTCACTCTACTCTTTCTCTCATCGGTTGGCGTTATGCTATATGCGATATCTGTTGAAGCTGCTGAAGCAAGAAGATATTATGTTGCTGAACTAGAAGAGATCAAATTATCCCCCTTCGAGATGGTGCTCCTAGTATTTTCTATGTTATTTGCGTTACCAATAATTGGCTTTGCTGGTTCATTCTTCTTCAGTATTATTTTAGGCGGATTTGTTTATGGTTTATTATACGCTCCGCCGGAGTTTTATATACTCTTTGCCATACCAATTATGTTCTTCATAATAATGGTCCACATATTGCTGAAAGCTGGTGCAAAAATAGTAGTGTACATCAAAAGGAGCATAATTGGCCGGATCAAAGGTTATCAAGGCTCTCCCATTTTAAGAGTTATCTCCAGATATATACAACATAGAATGAAAACCGAAGGCTTTGCAATATTGGCCTTGATGCTCGTTATAACCCTTGCATTCATATCAGTAAGTTTAGCGGTAATGGGTGATAATTACATCCATGATATTTCTTACTATTACACCGGATCAGATATATCATTCGGAATAAATAATAAATGGTTTAATGAAACCGAGTATATTCTAAACGAGACTTTGCATATAGATGGTGTCAGTAATGCCGCTGTCATATATGTTGGCCATGGTGATTACGCTATTCAGAGAGAATATTATGTAGAAAGCGGCTTCTGTCTCGTTATTGCAATTGATGAAAAATTCCTTGACGTTGCTTATACGGAGGGCTATTTCCTTAAGAGAGAATATATACAAGCTGTTATTAATAACCCAAAGTATGTTCTATTTCGAGAAGAATGGCCACGCCCCCTCGAGAAAAAGCCTACAAGTGTATATCTTAACATTTATAATGGAACACATGGTCGTATATCCGGCTACTACACAATTTTTGATATCATCGAATACTTCCCGAGAGTTGTCCCATCAGGCGCTGTTGCAGTTGTGAACAAAGCTATTATTGGCCACACTTTGAATTTTACCAAGGATGCATATATTCTGGTAAGGGTAGATGGTGATGCTGATGTGAATAATGTAGCAGAATTAATTAATAGCACGCTTGGAGGTAAAATCTCACATTTACGTGTCGCAGAGAATTACTACAACACAATTACCTCATATATCGAAAACAGGGCCTATTTCAGCTTCCTCTATTTGAACTTAACTGTTATGCTATTCTTCCTAACAGTTGGCCAAGCAACTATTTATATTGACAAATTTGAGAAGATGAAAAAAGAAATGGTAGTATTGAGAACACTTGGCTTAGAACCAGCTCAGATTTCAAAATACGTATACCTAGATACATTGCTTAATACCTTTGTTGCATCAATTTTTGGTATCCTCTTAGCACTCCTACAAAGTTATAATTTATCACGAGCGGTTCTATTTAATATGGGCCCCCTAAGAGATGTTATCTTTCCTGTTGAGTATATAGTGCCGATTGAACTCTGGGGGCTTATTTTGTTAGTTCTGGTCGCATCTACCTTAATAGGTAATTTACCAGTTGTATATAATCTGAAATCATTAAATATAGCTAGGGAGATGAGGTATGAGTTTGGATAAACTACCACCAGAAGTTGAGACACATCAAATTGTGATTAGAGATCTAATTAAGGTATATAGACGGGGACTAGAGGAAGTTATTGCGCTCCGTGGAGTTAACTTTGAAGTAAAAGAAGGTGAGTTTCTAAGCATTGTAGGTCCGTCTGGATCTGGAAAAACAACACTCGTTAGATTAATCGGAGCATTGGATAAACCAACAGCAGGACGTATTTTCGTAAATAAAAGAGATATAACCCGACTGACAGAAGCTCAAGCTATCGCATATAGAAGAAGTGTTGTTGGTTTTGTGTGGCAATTCGGAAATCTTATCGAAACTTTAACTGCTCTGCAAAATGTATTACTGCCCATGCAAGCCTATGGGAAAATAACAAAAGAGAAAAAAGAATGGGCTATTACACTTCTTACAAACCTAGGACTAGAAAAAAGAATGAACCATAAACCAACAGAACTCAGTGGAGGAGAGGCTCAACGCGTTGCTATTGCAGTAGCTCTTGCAAATAAACCAAAAATTTTGCTAGGTGATGAAATAACAGGAGAACTTGATTCTGAGACTGGTGCTGAAGTGATGAGTTATCTAAAACAATTGCAAAGAGACTTAAAAATAACAGTAATAGCAGTAACCCATAACCTAGAGGTCGCAAAATATGGAGACCGCATATTAAGACTTAGAGATGGTGTTATAGAGGGGTATGCACATAAAATCCTTGGCGAAATTGCAGAAGTAGACGAATTCGGCAGATTAGTTATTCCCGAGCATATAAGAAAGCTTGTCGGAATAAAAAAAGTGGTGCAACTATTGGTTAAAGAAGGTACACTTATTGTTAAGCCTATAGAGAGCGAATAAACTTTATAGAGTTTGCTAAATATTAACTATTTTTTCTATTTTGACATTATTTAGTAGGTTCTCAACATTATATTCTATTTCCACAAGTTCTCCATTCTTTACCTCAGTGATATCAAAAATAAGTTTTTCAAAATCGTTTTTTATATAATGAAGAACAGATGAGGACATAATCCCAATAGCTACTGAATCGTTATATCTCATTTTTACAACATAAAGAGCATAATATCTTAACTTTCTTTCAGATTCTTGAGTGTTAGTATATCTGTAAGTGTTAATTAATGACTGAGCATATAATTTTGCATTCTTGTTCTTAACCTCTGCTATAATAAGTTGAACTGCAGAGAACGCCTTTATGTCTCCACTCTTTACTCTTTCTAATAATCTATTATCAAAATCACGAAGTACATATTTCAAATCCTTTCCATTACGTACCTCTCTACCTATGATTTTTAGCATTATCTGGGTATCAGAAAGCTCGTTATAAGTAACATTAAATTCTTCTGTCAGAAAACGTCTCGATGTAACACCATTATGTACTAAATAAAGTGTCATATTTTCATCGATAATCTCTTCAAACGGATGGACATATGTTAGTTTTAGTGGTGAATTTGGTGGGGCTTTTCTTACATGCGCAACTGCGAAAAAGTTGTCATTAAAGACCGACGATTGAACAATGAAATCTGCAATCTTATCCTCATAAATTGGTGTTCTACTCCTATATATAAGGCTATGAGCATCCTCAGAGAGATTATAAGCTACTATTCCCCAGCCATGAGGATGCGTACGCGGGATATTTTTAAGATAAGGATCATCTTCCGCAGCTTTTTTAAGAGATAAAATAGCTGCTTTTAAAATATTTTGAGAGCTTTTCCCTTGTGAAAACATAGCAAACATTCTGCACATGATGCTCACCTAAAGTCCAACGTATAAATTGCTAAACTATACAAAGCTTAATATACCTTCTGCAGTAACACACATTTGTAATGAAGTTAAGCAAATTTAGAATATATATTATTTATTATTAATGTTTTTTATAATAATAGATTATAGATAGTGTTGGTAGTTAAAATTAAATATAAGCTGGTTAGGGCAAGGTGATAAAATGCCATACTATACAGATGAGGAAGGTATATTTCTAGTAAAGCTTGCACGGTGGGCTATCGAGACTTATTTGCGTGAAGGAAAGAAAATAAAACCACCTAAAGAATTACCATCGGAAAAGTTGTCACAGCAAAATGGTGTATTTGTTACTCTCAATAAACTTGTGGGAGAGAGAAAAAAGAGAAAACATGAACTAAGAGGATGTATCGGATATCCATACCCGATCAAGCCATTAGTTGAAGCAACAATTGATGTAGCAATTCAAGCAGCTGTTAGCGATCCTCGTTTCGAGCCAGTAAGCTTAGATGAGATGAATGAAATTGTGGTAGAAGTTAGTATTCTGACTCCACCAAAATTGCTGTCTGTATCTGATCCAATGGAATATCCTAAGAAAATAAAAATAGGACGTGATGGCTTAATTGTAGAAAAAGGCTTCTTTAAAGGGCTTCTGTTACCTCAAGTTCCCGTCGAGCAAAAATGGGATGAAATGATGTTTCTAACATGGACCTGCTATAAAGCGGGTCTGCCTGGAGATTGTTGGATGAGCGAGGATGTTAAGATTTATACATTTCAAGCAGAAATATTTGAAGAACTTGAGCCGAGGGGAAAAATTGTAAGGAAGGAAATTTCTGGAGAGTCCCACGATTAGTCAAAAAAGTATTTCCAAATAGTATCAACTGATGTATGAACTAGGATCGCTGGCAATAATCTCTTTTCTTTTAAATAAGATAAACCATAGAAGATTCCTGCGATTGTTGCCAAAAATACATATCTGAAATCTCCTGGTGCTGAATTATTGTAGTGTGAAAACCCAAAAATTATTGATGAGATTACCAACGCTCCTTTCTCATCATCAAGGATCTTTGAAATTATGTTCAAAAGTATCCCTCTAAATGCTATTTCTTCCACGGTCGCAATCGTTAGAAATATCCCAATAAAGTACAATATAAAGTAAATAGGATTCTCAAACGTTGTTTTGGGTCTAATAAAATCTATCGCGAGCCCCAATGGAATTAGAACTACCGTGAGAATTGCTATGTTTTGAACCTATACCTTGAGATCGCTTTTTTCAAATTCATATGAGAAACCTATATTCGCTAGGTGTCGAATTATGAAAAATACGAAACATATACATATTTATGTGGCTATTAGGCTTGGAGAGGTGCCCGAGGTACTTAGTGGAATCAAGGAATTTACAAGTGTTGTGACGCTATATACATTTAGGAGAATCATAAGATTCAAGTTAGAGGCGATTCAAGATGCACCTCCATGATTTTTCGTAACTTTCTAATTGGGCGCAACTAATACTTTATGTCTTCGTATAACAACGTTTTAGTGCGCTTCTAAAGGTCGCAACGTACTATACGTGACCCGCAAAAACAAACACCATAAAGAATCATCTCTAACCCACAAATAGCATACCATACTATCCAATCCGTGAATACGCCAAAATCAGCCGTGATGCCTCATAGAAACCCACTTGCAACAAGATGTGAGCACACCCGCGAAACTCTCGCCCCTTCAGTCCACTCATTCGCTTCGCATACCCAGTAAAATATATATATTAGTTATCAGAGAAATGAATATGTAATATATTCTTGGAGAAGTGGGAGAGGTGAGAATAAGGATAATCGTATATATTATTATAGTAGTATTATTATCTATTACTTTGCATACCAGTATTCCATACATTTCTTTAGGAACAGAAAAAAATGAAAAGGTCAGTATATCTATTGATCCATTATATACAGTAAACTCATATTCGGATTATCCAATTTTAAAATTTGGTGAGACTGTAGGTGGGTACCTCTCAGGAACAGGGGATCATGACTATTACAAGGTTTATGTTCCATATAATACAAAAACGTTAACGTTAAACTTTGATGTTTTAGATTATCCGCCAAGTCCTTGGTCTCTTAATAATTCAGAGTCAAATCCTACATGGTATTGGGGTAATTATTTTAAAATGTATGTAAAATATGGTTCTCCACCAACAACATCATCCTATGATTATAGTAGTACTGGTGATATAGTAATATCAAATCCAGCAGCTGGGCCTTGGTATATTATGATATATTCACACTATGGCAGTGGTATATATACTCTTAAGGCAACAGCTACCTTTGAAACTGATGGTGTAACTACACGTTATGCAATAATCGTAGGAATCGCAGATTATGAAATTGTCTATGATTTGCAATATCCTGACGATGATGCAAATGACTGGTATTATAGGATTACAACTGAAATTAGTAATCCATTCAATGACAATAATGTTTGGGTATATGGTGATAATCACCCAGGAAATTATTTAAAATATAATGGTCTTGCAACAGAGAGCGCTATAACTCAAGCTATAGATTATGTCTTAAGTATGGCAGATGGTGATGATAAAGTTGTATTTGTTTTCTCTGGGCATGGATTTTACGATAGTGCAAATAAATATTCATATATTTGCGCATGGGATTGTGGATGGTCTCCATCTGGTTTAGAAGCCTTAGATGGCTTCATTTCAGATATTGAATTAGCAAAAGCATTTTGTTATTCGGCAGCAAAGGTTTTTATTTTCCTAGACGCATGTCATAGTGGTGGTTTTTCTGAGCCTGCAACTACTAACTCAAATAAAAAGAATATTTTAGTGGTTACAGCAACCACCGCTGAAGATACTACTAATGAACGTGATACAATACAAAATGGTGTATGGACTTATGGATTCTTAGATACTTGGAGTGATATCTATAACAATGATGCGAGTGCCTACTTAGAAGACATTTATCAGAGTACCTTAACCAATCCTGATTATCAACAGTATCAAGGTGATGATGACCCCCAGATATTTGATGGTAATCCAAACCAAAAGCTTAACCTTAATGGATCGTAAAGTTATTCTTTCTATTCTATTCTGCTATTATTCATTATTTATTTTTTATATTTATAATAATAAATAAAATATTATTGTATAATTAAGAGGTGATAAATTGTGTTTAAGATTCTTAGATATGAAAAATATAATAAAAAAGGAATCGTTAAGATTATTTGTATAGCTATATTGATAACTATTGCAGTAGCTTATCTTTTTACTATTCATGTTGCTGGTTTGCTTAAATCTAAAAGTTATCAGCAACTTTGGAGTATAAATCTTCCATATAAATCATTATTAAATTTTATAGGAGACATCAATGCTGATGGTTATAATGAAATTATAATATCAACAGATAACGATATATTAATCTTAAATGCTACTAATGGTCGTGTCATTAAGGAACTAAACATTTTGAAATATAATAATAAAAGTAGTATGTGGTCAATAATAGCTATTATAGATGTAAATATTGATAAGAAAGCAGATATGATTATTCTAAGTCGCTATATGATAGAGTATGAAGAAAAATCATATATAATCTACAAAATTTTCTGCATTTCAAGTGATAACGGAGATCTTCTATGGATTTCTGAGTATAACGTAACAGACAATCTATATTTGCCAAAATATAATATAATCAATGTAAATGACGATGAAGTTCCTGACTTAATATTTTATGTAAGTGGTTTCCTTTATGTTATAGATTGTAAGAATGGCTCTTTAATTTGGAAAAGGCAAATAGAAAACGAAAATTACCTAATACTTACTGGAGATACTAATGGTGATGGTAATCTAGAAGTTATTCTTATGTCTGCACATAGTGTCTACTGTTTTTCCATTAAAAGCGGTAAACTTTATTGGAATATTAAGCTATCTTCAATAGACGACACATATGTTTACGTAAGAGCTTCAATTTATGATGTTGATAGCGATGGTAATGAGGAAATAATATACGCAACATCTGATGGTCATGTAGGTTGCATTGATACGGAAAATAATAACCCAAATCATATTTGGAAGAACATTATAACCAATGGTTTATATAGACTAAAAATTATTAACGTTAAAGATGGTATGATCGGATTGCTTGTTTTTACAAATAAAGGAATGTACTTTCTTGATAGTAGTAATGGAAGTCTTCTATGGACATGTAGTTTTCATATAGTTTTTGATGAAACTGATGATATTAATAATGATGGTATAGTAGAAATTCTTGGCGGAGATAATACAACATTTTATTATATATCAGCAATAGATGGAAATGTAATTTATACATATAATCCTAATGTAGAATCACTTTTATCTAAAGTTTACAATAGTGATATAAGTTCATTAAAGGTAACTATTCATACCTCTATTATATGGCTGTTACCTAAAGTATATGATATTAATAATGATAACAATAAAGAAATTATCGTTGTAGCGAAGGTCACGAAATATAATAAAAATGGAAACTTTGTGATAATTCTTAACAATAGAGGACAAGAATTAGGTGTAACGTATATTGATAGTAATACCTTGGTGCAGGACACGCAGTATATTGATATTGATGGTGATGGTGTAGTTGAGGTTGTGTTACTAAATAGAGATATAAATCCATATCCATTTTCAGAATCCCATCTCTATGTATTTAAATATACTTAATAGCTATAATAGAGATTTTGCTGCAAGAGATACAAGGAAATGGGTTGAAACAAATTTTAGTCTGCTTGTAAATATTCTTACTGATGAAAAAATCAAACTCAAGAATAACTCGAAGACTCGACAGTATTAGATTATGTTTTCTTTATATATTTAGGCTTCAAAATTGATGGTATGCCTACTCTGAAGTGATAACAATGAAAGTATTTACTGAGTCACATATAAGGCATAAAAAAGTGATAAGGTGTGGCACTAAAACTATATTAAAATCTCTGACTTAAAGTAATAAGATAAACTAAGATTATACATATTCCATTTATGGAGTAACGTTAATTCATACTAACTAATAAATTCTTAAATATAACGAGGGCTATGAGAAAGTTAAATTATTTATCTCGAAATTTAAAGGTTAATAAGTATGAAATAATGTTCATCCTATTTATTATATTTTGTGCTCACTATTAAGGAGTAATACTAGTGCCCTAGGTACATATACTTCTTAATGTTTTATTAAAATGGTGCTAGCAATGGTAAATATCATGGTTAAAGATGGAGAAACCGTAACATTATCCGTTGTTGAAGGGAATCTGATTGTAGGAAGAAATGCGATTATAAATAGCGAGTCAGGAGAAATCAAAGTAAAAGGGGTAATCATCTGCCATGGCAGCTGTACCTTTGAAGGAGATGTTGTTGCAAAAAGGTTAGAATGCGATAATTGTCGTAGAGGGGCTGTCGAGATAAACGGTAACCTTGAGGTTGATAGAATAGATATATCAAATGGCTCTTTACTTGTTAAGGGTGACTTGGTTGCAGAAAAAATAGATATCGACAATAAGCTCCAAGTTTTCGGAAATTTACAAGCAGAAATAATCTCTGTTGGCGGCAAGGTAAATGTCATGGGAACAGTAGTTGCAGAAGATATTGATGTTGGTGGCGGCTTTAAAGCAGAGATGGATGTCTCGGCAACTAAGATTAGTGTTGGAGGTACGATTGAAATAAAGGGCACAGTTATCTCTGAATATATAGATGCTGGTGGCGTAGCCAAAATTGGTGGAGGGGAAGTAACTAAAATTAGTGTTGGTGGCAAGTTTAAATGTGAAGGCGATCTAGAATTTAACACTATGAGCGTTGGTGGTTTTGTAGAAATAACTGGAAATATCAAAGGTGAACTGATTTCTGTAGGCGGTACTGTTTCAATACTGGGTGATTTCGAAATAGGAACTATAGATGTTGGTGGAAAATTAATCGTCAGAGGAACTGGCGTTGGAGAGAAAATAAACGTAGGTGGAAAAGTAGAAGTCGATAGAAGCTTAGAAGTAAAAGATATAATTTCTGTAGGAGGCTCAGTTAAAGTTAGCGAGGGGCTAATCGCAAATAAAATAAGCATAGGTGGAAAAGTGGAAGCAAAGATAATAAGAGCCAATGAAGTAAAAGTAGGCGGTGCAATAAAGACAACCCTCGGATTAAAAGCCTCAGTTGTTGAGATAGGGAAAGGAGGAACAATAGAAGGTTTTGTCGTTGCTGAAAAAGTGAAAATCAGAGCAAAAGCAAAAGCAGATACCATATACGCTGGCGAAATAATGGTGGAAAAAGGTGCTAAGGTGAAATCACTCTTCGGGAAAAGAATACACCTCAAAAGTTGTAAGATCGAAGGCAATGTCTTCTATACGGAAATCCTAGAAATTGAAGGAAACGTGAAATTCGCAAAAGAACCACAAAAAGTTGATAAGCTCCCAGAACCAATAGAATTTAATTGATAGGTGGATAATTTGAGAAGAACTAAACTTGACATTTACGCGGATATCCTTGAAGTTGTAAAAAGACATAAAGACGGCTGCGGCATCACTAGAATCTCATATGGAGCCGGAATGCCTAACGATAGAACAAGAAAATTTCTTAACGAGTTAATTTCATTCGGGCTGATAAAACCTCATGTAGAAGATCCTAAAAAATATGTAATTACAACCAGAGGCCTGGAGTTCCTGGATGCTTACTATAAACTCAAAAGCATCCTAGAATGCCAATAATGCATACTCTCTTTTAACTTTCATTCTAAAATCATCATTACCAATTTTCATTTTGATGTGATATTTAAAGCCTCTAAAAATTTATTTATACCACTCACAAACTATAACCTTGGTAGCATTTTAACTCTAAAAGTGATTTATACATTACAGGGGATGGCTTTTCTTGAATTCTGAGACCATTCTAGTGGGCCTACTGGTACTAATTTCTGGTATTCTATCCTATGAACTCGGAGTATCCACTGCTATCATCTTGATAGTATTAGGTGTGATTAGTGCCAATTTTCTAGAATTTCACATAATCCCTGGTTGGTTAAATTTCATTTCATCCCTAGGTTTATTAGGAATTATGTTTTTCGCAGGCACTGAGGTTAACATAGATATCCTAAAAAGAAGCTTTTGGAGAAGCGTTATAATTAGTACTCTTTCATTTTTCCTACCGTTTGGGGTCGTGTACACAATAGCTGTTGGCATATTGAGAATATCTACTTTTCCAGCATTAGTCACGGCTCTCTCTTTCTCTACAACATCAATTTCTCTAATCTACTGTGCAATTCATTACGAAAACAAGGATGCCTCTTTTTATAATTCCATAATAGGTAGTGCCGTGCTCGTTGATATTTATGGAACACTTTTCCTGTTGTGGCTTTTTGTAGGATTCGACATCCTTTTATTCTCTTTTTTTGGCTTGCTTATGCTGGTGCTCATTTTCGCACCTACTATCTGGAAATTAATTGAACGTCGGTACCTTAACAAAGAGGCGGAGATGGAAATACGATTCATAATTATTCTTTTAGTGTTGCTGGCATATATTTCCTCCAATGTTGGTGCTGGTGATGCCACACTGGCGTTCATAACAGGTGCTATCTTCTCAAGAACCCTCGGCAAAAAAGAACTGGTTAGCGAAAAATTGAGAGGCCTTATATTTGGATTCTTAGCTCCTCTCTTCTTCTTTAGAGCTGGTCTACTGATCAAATTTAACGTAGTAACACTTGAAGCGGTTATCATTCTTCTAATCCTAGGTAGTGCTGCCTATGTTTCTAAGTATCTTGGTGTGTATCTGCCTTCGTCAAGATTCTTTGGAAAGGAAAATGCAAAAAAATTCAGCATGTACTTCAATTATAGACTCAGTTTTGCAATCATTCCAGCATTTTTGGGCCTCACAAAAGGACTTATATCCGAAGACATATACACCGCAATCATTCTCTTTGTCATCTTAACTGCCATCGTCACGTCTCTTTTACTAAGAATTCTGCCAAGAGAGGTTTAACAACAATATCTATTCCTTCATTTCTCAAAACCAGTCTACTAGAAAGCAATTTACACATGTAAAAATGCCAAACTAATGCTCTTCCTAGAAATAACTCCTACTTATATACGCTTTCCTTCTAATTGTAATACCGATGACAGAAAAGCTAATAAGCGCCCCACTCTCTTGCCAATCTAATCAATAAATAAAACAAAGAATAATAACTTTATCGAAACCACAGAGAAGTCATCCGAATTTATAACCACCCCAACAATAAAAGTAAAAATATTGAGCCATTTTATAAGGAGGCGATTAGGTATTACAGGGAGGCGATTAAGGCGGATCCTAATTTCGTTATCACTTATTTTGACTTTGCTTATCTGTACAAGGTGTTAGGCAGATATGACAAGGCGCTGGAGTATTATCGCGAAGCGTACAAGCACGCACGTAGTGATTATTGGCGGAGTAAAGCTGAGAAATACATTAAGGAAATAAAAAGATGCTTGAGTTAAAATTTTATTTTCGTTTCCCTTTCTGCTAGTGTTTTATCGAAAATTAGCATTTTTGGAAAATTTTAAATTTCTTTTTTCTTTAATGGTTATTTGTTGCGTTTTATTTTTATATGGCAGGCCGGGGCGATTTTCGTGAAGATGAGAACGTTGATGGTTTTTATTGTATTTAGTTTCTTAATAATTTCGTCATTCATGATGATAGTTTCGTTTCCATTAGATGAGGTGCAAAGTCGCATAGAAGATGGTGGGATCATTGAGCCACAGGTTAGCAGTACCTACAATGATATTCTCAGCAACATAGTATCAAGATTTAACGAACTAAGTGAAACAGCTAAGTCTTTGTCTCCGCATGAAAAAATGGATAAGCTCTTGATAAGCTATATAGAGACTGGTGAGATACCGGAAAATGTAAAGACCTACCCATCCAGAGAAGTACATGAACTCTCTTCTGTCTTTAGAAAGTTATCTGCTGCTGGTAAAAATAAAGAGATAGGCATTATTATTTTGGCGGATTATGATGTTAGTTTGGATCAAGTATCAAAATATGTTACGGTTAGGCGGGTATATCCTTTAGGTTTTGGATTTATTATAATAGCCTCGGCTGGGTCGCCTGGAAGCATTGAGAGAATTGCGGAAATGGAATCAGTAATTGGGGTATTGAGTGATATAAGAATAGGGTATCCCAGAGAAAAACCCTTAACCGAAGAATTAAAGATTATTGATACGAATCAAATGTTTGCAACTTACATACAGGGTTCTGCGAATGCGACATCGGTATATAATGTTAATGGTTCAGGTGTGGTAATTGCTATTGTAGACACTGGTGTTGATTTTGGGAATCCTGATTTGAGACAGGCCAGAGCGCCTGACGGAAGACCGGTTTCAATAGATATTGATGGTCTTGGAATAGGGTTGGCAACATTATTGGTGCAGGCTGTTGATGTTGGATCGGAGACGGCTACGCTACCTACAAATGGGCAAGAAGTGATTGTTTACTCGATGGGCGAATACTATGAGTATACATTTAGTTACGATATTACTATCTCAAGGGCTCAGTATGACATGTCGAAAAGTAAGTATTTCCGAGTTGGTGTGTTTTCGTATACTGATAGTTCGCTTTATTATACTTATTATATGCCTTTTGTGATGATTGATAGCACCACCAGTGGTGTTTATGATACTGTATATTTTGATTTATCAACCTTGTATGGAGAGGCCCTATTGGATAGTGGAGATCCTTTAGGGCTTTTTGATATAGATTATATAGATTATAGTGTAGCCGATGAATCGCCGCATCGCTGGGGAGATGGAACTGAAGTAATTGCAAGAGATTTCACTGGTGATGGGATTCCTGATATTTCGATGGGTTCTCTAGCATGGTCTTATGACACTTATCGCTATGGTGGATTGGGTTTAATTCCTGGAATAGGTGCTGTTGACAATCAGACATCGCTCGATTTGACGGGCGTATATGATGAATGGCCAGTAATAGCAATTCAGTGGGCTAGGGATGATAGTCACGGCACTTGTGCAGCTGGTTCTGCAGCAAGTATGGGGCTGCATGATTGGTTTCTTTATAATGAATCTAATCCTAGTGGTAGTACATCGATAAAAATACCTGGTATGGCTCCTGGTGCATCGATAATGGCTATTAATCCGTGGTATTTTGGTGATATGATTTCTGCATGGTTTTGGGCGGCTGGTCTCGATTATAATGAAAATACAGGCGGATATGACTATAATGAGTGGCATCATGCTGACATATGTAGTAATAGCTGGGGCATTTCTGAATATACGTATGGAGGGATGGCATCTGGTTCATTTGTATTAGAACTTTTAGCCGATCTACTTACAATTCCTGGTTACTTTAATAGTTCCTATCCAGGAATGGTATTTACTGTTGCTGCTGGAAATGGTGGTTTTGGATATGGAACTTTAACTACACCAGCATCAGCGTCACTAGTTATTTCAGTAGGGGCATCAACTGAATGGCTATATTGGACATACTATGGAAATTATTCAAGACCACAAGGAGTTGATGAGGTTATACCTTGGTCGAATAGAGGCCCAACAACAATGGGAGAACCCAAGCCAGATGTTGTTGCCATAGGCGCATTTGCAGCAGATATTAACGCGATAAACTACATGGGCGCAATGGGATATGAAATAGGACTGTATGTTTTTGCTGGTGATGGTTATTACACCACTGAACTATTTGGTGGAACTAGCCAAGCTACACCAATGACTGCTGGCGCAGTAGCAGTGATAATTGAAGCATTGGAGAAGAATGGTATTTCTTGGGATCCTCTGTTAGTGAAGAATATTTTAATGTCAACAGCTGATGATCTTGGTTATGACCCATATGTGCAGGGCGCTGGTAGAATTAATATTCTGAGAGCAGTTAACTATGTATTTGAGATGAAAGGAAAGTCAAATTCAACAGTAACAGATAGTGTCTTAGCATATACCTACGACAGCTGGAGGAATATTCTTACTTTTAAGAAAGATCTCTATGTTAACTTAACTGGGGTTTCGCCAACAGATAAAATAGGAATGGCCAGTCTTTATGGTGGTATATTATTGCCTGGCGAATCAAAAACGTATCATGTAGCGGTAGATACGTATATTCACAACGTTAACAATCTAACGCTGAAGCCTATGTTCTTTAATAGAACAGCTTATGCCGAGATACCCTATTATGCTAGAGCTGGTGAAGATGCTTATGCCATTAATTTGACAGAAACCCTTGCCAGCTATGGCATATCAAAGGATGCGTTCTTTAGTAGTGATTTAGTCTTAATATATGTTACAATTGACGGATGTGCATTCTCTGAGGGATACATTAGTAGCCCATATATCTACTTGGTTGACTGGCTTGATGAAAATGGTGATGGTAAATATGATCATAGCGTTGAGATGCATAGAATTAATGTAGACTTTAGAGATGCTCCGGTTATGATGGTCTCTGTAGGTCAACCAGCCAAAAAATTCAGTGGAACTCCAACATTGGTTATTCGTCAAGTTTCTCAACCAGGATTAGCTATGACAATCTATGTTATGCTGTTTAAACGAGTTACTTGGAGCGTGTTTACAGTAGGTGGTTATACTAATACCTCACTTGGTGATGACTTATTTGAATATAATTTCTCAGTTACCCTAAATGTGCCATCTAATTCAATGCCGGGAGTGTATGAAGGTATCTTTTACATACACGTTTCAAACGCTACGAATTCAAGTGAATACTATATGCCAGTGTCTTATGCCGTAATGCATAAGTTAGATACGGTTGGAAAAGTGTACATATTTAGATATGAAAATCGTACCGAGTATACTCCATATGTAAACTTCAGAGTATTTGGTGGCCAGTTCTGGGGATGGAGATGGGAATCTGGAGACTTTAGGTTTTATCCTCTACTTGTACAAGATTCTAACTCTGAAGGACTATTAGTAGACATAACTTGGAATGGAGATTATTCGCAGGTTGACGTTATTGTGGTATTCAACAACTCATATATAGTTG